>CAJBZP010000107.1 GCA_903960135.1 uncultured Actinomycetes bacterium
ATCCGTATCGCGCGCCGACAAACCCGGTGCTCCACAGCAGGACGAAAACTACTGGCGCAGCAAGAGCCAGCAGACGCTTCACAGGCGAAGGCTAACGGTAGTGATTAAATGGCATATGACTTACGGGCCGCTGACGCGATGTCGCCGGGCCATGGTGATCCTCTGGCTGACCGTTGCCCTGGTGAGTGCATGTGGTCGTGGTGACACAGCATCACAGGCGCCCGAAGGTGCGATGGGCTTGCTTCTGGTTCCCCAAGACGAACGCACGGCAGCGCCAGCGGTCACCGGTGCTGGGCTGGTCGGCGGCTCGATAGGGATTTTGGATTACCCGGGAAAAGTGGTGGTGCTGAACGCATTCGCGTCGTGGTGCATTCCATGCCAAAAAGAGTTACCGGTGTTGGCGGCCGCTCAGAAGGCGTATCCAAACGTGCAATTCTTGGGCCTTGACGTTAAGGACGACGATGAGGCCGCGCTCGGGTTCCTCGCAGCTGAAGGTGCTACTTACCCAGTGATCAAAGATCCTGCGGGGGACCTGTTGGCGCAGTTCACCATGAATCCGACCAGAGGGTTACCTGTTACCTTCTTCATTGATGAACAGGGCAGGTTGGCGGGGCGAATTCTTGGGGAAGTGACTTCCGAAAGCCTGGCCGCTGCGATTAAATCGTTGACGTGATGCGCATTCGGGCAGCACTTATACTGGCAAATCCGCGACAGCTAGTCGCGGCTGATGGATGGAGCAGCGAGTGAGCGAAAATACCGTAGAAATCGGCGAAGACGTTGATGTCGAAGTTGTTTTTGACGAAGATGGCATGCCCATCGGAGCGATTGTCGACGACCTAATTGTTGCGACCAGCGCCGACGGCACCGTTGTTGACGAGACCATCGACGTACTGGATGCTGACGGCAATGTCGTGCTTGAAGATGAGATCGTGTCGGTTTATGACGCGGACGGCCAGCTGATCGAATCCGAGGAAACCATCACGGCTATCGACTAATTGGCCACACTCGCTACGCTGGTCCAATGCTAAAAGGTATTGACCCGCTGCTTAATGGTGAGTTGTTGAAGGTGCTGGACGATATGGGCCATGGCGACCAGCTGCTGGTCTGTGATCGAAACTATCCGGCTGCGGCCTCGGGGCAACCGGTGCTTCGCTTAGGCGAGGTATCGGTGCTTCGTGCCGCCCAAGCCATTTTCAGCGTTTTTCCATTAGATAGTTTCGTGGATTACCCGCTGGAGCGGATGGAAGTAAATGACGACCCAAGCACCACAACATCCATGCAAAATGAGTTGCTCGTACTGGCGATCGAGGCCGAAGGTCGCCCACTTGTTTATGGAGTAATTCCGCGACTTGAGTTTTATCAGCGGGCTAAATCGGTTTTCGCGGTGGTGCACACCCTCGAGGCTCAGCCATACGGCTGCTTTATTTTCCAAAAGGGCGTTATCTTTGATTAAGGTGATAGCGCGGGGGGATACCTACCGAAAATAGCCGGGGGCAGTGATGCGCAGCTTTAGTCGCACCGCACTGGCTAGTCCACTTGCCCTGGCCTTGGCGCTGGCCTTGGGTCCGGTGACAGCGCCCACCGCGCAGGCCGACTCTCGCAAGCCCGCAGACATGGTGCTCAACTCATTGCCGGTGTCTGTTGAGATGGCATCGGGTTACTCGCGGTCACTTTTTCGGCATTGGACAGACCGCGACGGCAACGGGTGCGATGCCCGCAAGGATGTGTTGATCGAGGAAGCAATTTCAGGTCGAGTAGCCGCCTGCACCGTGGTGGGCGGAGTGTGGCAGTCGGCCTACGACGGTGTCACCACGTCAAACCCAAGTACTTTCGATGTGGATCATCGCGTACCGCTTAAGGAGGCGTGGGATTCGGGTGCTTGGCGGTGGTCGGCGTCGACCCGCGAGGCATTTGCAAATGATCTGGGGTACGCGCAGTCGCTGATCGCGGTCAGTGCGTCGTCAAATCGTTCGAAATCTGATCGCGACCCGGCCGACTGGTTACCCAAGTACGACGTCTGCACCTATGTCAAAACTTGGATAGCGGTTAAGTATCGGTGGCGCCTTTCGGTCGACAGCACCGAGAAGTCGGCCCTGAACCGGTTACTGGGTTCGTGCCCAGGACTGATGCTGGTCCCTGATCTCGCCGCCGTTGTTACGGATCCAAATGCTGCGCGCCCGAGTGCATCAGAGGTGGTGACGGCCGACCCGGGGTCGGGCACCGGTGGTGCTACCGATCCACGACTTGGCACTTGCCGCGAAGCGATCGCTGCGGGCTATGGGCCCTATGTTGTCGGCCGCGATGAGGAGTATTCGTGGTATATCGATCGCGATAAGGATGGCACCGTCTGCGAGCGCTAGCACCCACCTGGCAGTTCACGGTTTGGCCGAGCGCCGCGTTCCATTAGCCTTTAGGACATGACACTGGTAGCCGGGGTCGACACCTCAACCCAATCAGTCAAAGTCGTTGTTCGCGACGCCGACACCGGTGCTTTGGTGCGCCAGGCTCGCGCGCCGCACCCCGAAGGCACCAGCGTTGATCCGGCCGCCTGGTGGTCGGCCCTGCAAGTTGCGCTGGCCGCCGAATCCGGTGGGCTACTTGATGGGGTGAGCGCCCTGAGTGTCGCCGGCCAACAACATGGCATGGTGGTGCTAGATGAGCAACGCGAGGTGATCAGACCCGCCCTGCTTTGGAATGACACCCGGTCGGCCGCAGCCGCCGATGATCTAGTAGCCGAACTCGGTGGGCCGGGCGCATGGGCGGGCGCTGTCGGAAGTGTGCCGGTTGCGGCGTTCACCGTTTCGAAGATTCGTTGGTTGGCGCAGCACGAGCCCGAAAATGCGAGCAGGGTCGCCTCGTTGCTGCTGCCGCACGATTACGTGACTTGGTTGCTGGCGGGCAAACCGGCGCAGGCCACCACCGACCGTGGTGATGTTTCCGGCACCGGCTATTGGTCACCGGCCACCGGCAGCTATCGCGAGGATCTAGTCATGCTGGCACTTGGGCATGTACCGGCACTTCCACGGGTGGCTGCGCCCAATGAAGTAGTTGGCGAGACCTCCTTCGGCAATAGCAAATCCGGAATCAAACTGGGCCCGGGCACGGGCGACAACATGGGTGCTGGGCTGGCACTTGACGCGGGCCCGGGCGATATCGTGGTTTCACTCGGCACCTCCGGCACGGCATTTGCCTGCTCGCTGGTGCCGTCGGCCGATCCGCTGGGCCTGGTCGCGGGATTCGCCGATGCCACCGGACGCTTCCTGCCGCTGGTATGCACCCTTAATGCTGCGCGCGTCCTGACCTCTACCGCTTCGATGCTGGGGGTGGATTTCGACGGGCTGGCGGCCTTGGCGCGCTCGGCCGAGCCGGGCTCAGGTGGTCTGGTGCTCCTGCCGTACTTCGATGGCGAGCGCACCCCGAACCTGCCCGATGCACGCGGGTCATTACATGGCATTACTCGCGATAACTTCACGCCGGCGAATGTGGCCCGGGCCGCAATAGAAGGGATGTTCGGCGGATTGGCCGATGCCGTTGACGCGTTGGTGGCGGTGGGGGTGGTGCCGGGTCGCGTGCTGCTAGTAGGTGGGGCCGCGGCGAATCCCGCGGTCGCCGAGGTCGCTGCCACCATGTTCGACGTCAGCGTCGTGGTGCCACCACCGGGTGAGTACGTCGCCGATGGCGCGGCCCGCCAGGCGGCCTGGGCGCTTACCGGTTCGGCAGAACCACCTAATTGGAGTGACTTACGGGCCGGCGTGACAACCGTCATCGATCCGAGTCCGGTTCCACGGATCCGGGCCGCCTATGCGCAGGCCCGAGCCGGCCTCTATGGGTAGGTAAAACCCAATAACCCCAGAGGGCAGGGGCAATTGGTCCGGTTTCGGGTATTTTGTTGTGTGCGTGACCAAATTGTTATGCGGACGTGACCATTAGGTGTCCAATTCACCTTGCGAGCTAACCCCTACGTGCATATGTTGGGGGAGACAACATTTTAGGTGCGCCGGCGGGGTCGAACCCGATATTTTGCCAGATGTCTTGACCTAGTGTTTTAAGGAGCCCAAGTGGCCGATGAACTAACCCCCAAGCCAGAGGACAAGTTCGCATTTGGGCTTTGGACTATCGGGCATATCGGACGTGACCCGTTCGGTGATGCAACCAGGCCGCCAATTGATCCGGTTGATTTCATCCGCGGACTCGCCGAAATAGGTGCATGGGGGGTTAGTTTCCACGACGACGATCTCATGACATTTGGTGCCTCGCAGTCACAGCGCCGGGCGGAGTTGGATCGGTTCAAGAAGGGGCTGGACGAAACTGGCATCGTCTGTTCGATGGCGACCACCAATTTGTTCTGGCATCCAATGTTCAAAGATGGTGCATTCACTTCAAATGACCGCTCGGTGCGCCGAATGGCAATCCAAAAGACGATGCGCAGCTTGGATGTGGCCGCCGAACTCGGTGCGCCAACCTATGTGTTTTGGGGTGGTCGCGAAGGTGTCGAAAGTGCTGCCAGCAAGGAGCCACGCGACGCCCTCGATCGCTTCAAGGAAGCCCTTGACTTCCTGTGCGGCTACGTGAAGGACAAGGGCTACTCGATGCGCTTTGCTATCGAGCCCAAGCCCAATGAGCCCCGTGGCGACACCTTCCTACCGACTATCGGCCACGCCATGTCGTTCATCCAGACCCTTGAGTACTCGGAAATGGTCGGCCTGAACCCAGAGGTTGCGCACGAGACCATGGCCGGCTTGAGTTTTTATCAGGGTGTTGCCCAAGCCTTGTGGCAGGGCAAGTTGTTCCACATCGACCTCAATGATCAAAAGATCGGTCGCTACGACCAGGATCTGCGCTTTGGGTCAGAGGGCATCAAGGACGATTTCTTCCTAGTGCGGCTGCTTGAGTCAAGTGGCTACGACGGCCCCAAGCATTTCGATGCGCGTCCGTACCGCAATGAGAAAGGCGAAGGTATCTGGGACTTCGCCAGAGGGTGTATCCGCACCTACCTCGCACTCGCCGCCAAAGCGCGCGAGTTCGACCAAGATCCACGAGTCGCCGAGGCCATGGCGAAGGCCAGTGTTCCGGAGCTCGCGGTAGCAACTGTTGGTCCGTATTCCACGGAGACAGCAACTGCGTTGATGGCTGAAGTATTTGATCCCGACCAACTGGCAGATCGCAGTTACGGGAATGAAGCCCTCGACCAACTAGTAATTGATCGGATCCTCGGCATCTAGTCGTTGGTCTGGTTGGGATCGACTCAACTACACAAACTGCGCAGGACATCCCTGCGGGGGAAGGAAAGACAACGAATGTCAAAGAAAATCTACGGAGCACTTGCCGCAGTAGCTGCGTCAGCACTGCTCCTGACCGCCTGTGGCGGTTCTAGCACGAGCACCGAGAGTTCTGCCGCGCCTGCCGCATCTGAGGCAGCAGCACCAGCAGAGTCGGCTGCCGCACCTGCGGCAGTAGCCAAGATCGGCGTCATCCTTCCGGATGCTGCGTCGTCGGCTCGCTGGGAGACCGCAGACCGTAAGTTCCTCACTGAGGCATTCACGGCAGCCGGTGTTGAGTTTGACATCCAAAATGCCAATGGTGACAAGGCAAAGTTTGCAACGATCGCCGACCAGATGCTGGCCAGCGGTGTTAGCGCAATGCTGATAGTTAACCTTGACAGCCCATCGGCTGCTGCAGTTGTTGCTAAGGCAGCGGCTCAGGGTGTGCCGGTCATCGACTACGACCGCCTGACCCTAGGTGGCGGCTCCAACTACTACGTGTCATTCGACAACGTCGCAGTTGGCACCAAGATCGGCGAAGGCCTAGTGAAGTGCATGGGCGACAACGGCAACGCCAGTGGCCCAGTTGCCCTTCTCAACGGCTCACCGACCGACAACAACGCCACGCTGTTCAAGCAGGGCTACGAGAAGGTCATCACCGACGCCGGCTACACCATCGCCGACGATCAGGCTGTCCCGGATTGGGATAACACCAAGGCAGGAACCATCTTCGAGCAGATGTACACCAAGGCAAATGGCGACTTCGTCGGCGTTGCTTCTGCAAATGATGGTCTCGGCGGCTCTGTTATCGCAGTGCTCGACCGCAATGGCCAGGCCGGCAAAATCCCGGTCACCGGACAGGATGCAACCGATGAAGGTCTGCAGCGCGTACTCCTCGGCACCCAGTGCATGAGCGTGTACAAGGCCATCAAGGCAGAAGCCGAAGCGGCTGCTGCTCTGGCCATCGCACTGAGCAATGGCGATACGGCAGCCGCCGACGCCCTTGCAACCGGCAAGACCGCCGACAGTGAGACCGGTATGGACGTCGCAAGTGTCCTGCTCGTCCCCGTCGCGATCTACCCGGAGAACGTGAAGGATGTCATTGCTGACGGCTTCACAACCGCTGACAAGCTCTGCACCACCGATGAGCTCAAGGCAGCTTGCGCCAAGTACGGCGTTCAGTAAATCGATTGAAGTTGGGGGCGGGCGTTTTTACGCCCGCCCCCAACGCCATCAAAATGCTGGTGGCGTGTTGGCGGATTACCCACACAAAAGCTCGTGAGTGCGAGAAAGTTACTCCATGACAAACCCTGAACCGATCCTGACGCTGCGTGGGGTCAACAAGAGCTTCGGTGCCGTCCAAGTGCTCAAGGATGTCGACATTGATATCTACCGCGGCCAGGTGACCGCGTTAGTAGGTGACAACGGCGCTGGTAAAAGCACCCTCATCAAAGGGGTAGCGGGGATCCACTCATTTGATTCCGGCGAATATCTCTTTGAGGGCAAACCGGCAAATGTGCATGAACCTCGGGAAGCAAATGCCTTAGGGATCGAAGTGGTCTATCAGGATCTGGCGCTCTGCGACAATCTTGACGTAGTTCACAATATGTTCTTGGGGCGCGAGGAAATGAAAGGGGTTGTCCTCGACGAAATCTCGATGGAACGCCGCGCCAAGGAGACGCTCAAGGGCCTCTCCGTTCGCACCCTTAAGTCCGTGCGGCAGCAGGTATCGAGCCTTTCCGGCGGCCAGCGGCAAACCGTCGCAATCGCCCGTGCTGTCCTTTGGAATTCGAAACTAGTAATCCTCGACGAGCCGACCGCCGCCTTGGGGGTGGCTCAAACCGAGCAAGTGTTGAACTTGGTGCGCCGCCTTGCCGACAACGGGTTGGCCGTCATCTTGATTTCCCACAACATGAACGATGTGTTCCAGGTGGCAGACAACCTGGCTTGCCTCTATCTAGGCATGATGGCCGCTCAAGTCCATGTCAAGGATGTTAACCATGGCCAAGTCGTCGAGTTGATTACTTCCGGGCGCAGCGGCGAGATCGGATTACAACCCGAGATATTGTCGAGCGGGGTGGCGACATGAGTACCCCACAACTAACCGATGTCGACGTGCCCGAGGCCGGCGATACCGGGTCCATCGGATCTTCGATTCGAGATTACGTGCAACGGGTCCGAAGCGGTGATGTTGGATCGCTCCCTGCAGTCCTCGGCCTGATCGCCCTCGTTTTGCTCTTCAGTATTTTGCAGGGCAGCACTTTCTTCACACCCTTGAACTTTGCCAACCTGCTTGGCCAGGGCGCCGCCATCATCGTGCTGGCAATGGGCTTGGTATTCGTGCTGCTGCTCGGTGAGATTGACCTGTCCGCGGGCTTTGCAGCAGGTACAGCTGCCGCTGTCCTCGCCGTCACCTTGACGAAGATGAACTTCCCTTGGCCACTAGCGCTGGCAGCCGGTTTGCTAACCGGAACCGTCATCGGATTGTTCATCGGCCTACTGGTAGCGAGATTGGGTATTCCGTCATTCGTGGTCACCTTGGCGGCTTTCCTGGGGCTCCAAGGGGTGATGCTGCTCATAATCGGTGAAGGCGGCACAATCCCCATCCGCAATGACTTTCTGCTCGCATTAATGAATCGCAATATGCCGGTTTGGGCGGGCTGGGTGCTGTGGCTGCTGGTGGTGCTCGGCTATATGGGCATCACCTTCCGCACTATTCGGGCGCGAAAACGTGCCGGGCTGGCGGGGTCATCGACTCCGGTCTGGGCGAGTAAGACGCTGGCAGTAGCGGTCCTCCTAGGTATCGCGGTCTATTTGCTAAATGGTGAGCGTCAGGTGCTGCGCCCGGGCAAAGTCACCTGCGTAACTTTGGGACCACCAAATGAACCAGTTGGTTGCATACCGGTAATTCAAGGGGTTCCATGGTCGGTGCTGATTATCCTGCTTCTGCTAGTTGGCCTAACGTTCTTGCTTGGGCGCACCGCATTCGGTCGACATGTCTACGCGGTGGGTGGCAACACTGAGGCGGCACGCCGGGCCGGAATCAAGGTCTCGAGCATCAAGATCACCTGCTTCATTATTTGCTCGACAATGGCGGCGGTGGCCGGTGTTCTCCTTGCCTCACGCGATAACTCGGTATCGCCGACGACGGGTGGGGCGCAAACCTTGCTTTATGCGGTAGGTGCGGCCGTCATCGGTGGCACCTCGCTATTTGGTGGCCGAGGCAAGGTGATGGACGCTGTTATCGGCGGCCTAGTTGTCGCGGTAATCGCAAACGGCCTGCCCTTGATAACTCAGCAATCTGGAATTCAGTACGTAGTCACCGGGGGCGTGCTTCTGGTGGCGGCCAGCGTGGACGCCTTGTCACGTCGTCGATCATCGGCATCTGGTAGGTAGTCGAGAATCTCATGTCTTCATTTTCTGCTGCAACGCAAGACGAGGTGCGACGCCACAACCTGGCTCGTATCGTTCGCCGTCTGCACCTAAATGGTCCGGCGAGCCGGTCTGAACTAGTCGCCTTAACCGGCCTCAACCGCAGCACGGTTGGCGTGCTGATATCTGAATTGGTTGATGCTGGTCTAGCCACCGAAGGCGCTGGGTCGGCAGGAACTGTCGGCCGGCCGTCACTAGTGGTAGCCCTTGATCCGCTGTCGGCAGTGGTGGTGGCATTCGACCTTAGAGTCGAGCGGCTAATCGGGGCGGTAATCGGCGTTGGCGGTGAGGTACTTGCGCGCCGTGAGCTAAAGCACCGTCGTCAAAGTTTCGGGCCCCAGGTCGCGGTGAAGCAATTGGTCGCGATGACGGCCAGCCTGCTGGAGTCCGTGCCGGAGGGCGCCGCTTGGGTGGGCGCTGGTATTAGCGTGCCGGGCATTGTTGATCATGGGGACGGACTCGTGCGGGTGGCACCGAACCTAGGCTGGAATGATGCGCCACTTGGTGCCTTAGCCACCGCCGCGATGGCATCGGAATTCGGTGCGGGACCTCAGGTGCGGGTCGGCAATGACGCGGATTTGGGGGCGATGGCCGAGCATGTGCGGGGGGCCGGTGTCGGTAGTCAAAATCTGATCTACCTATCAGGTGAAGTCGGTATCGGTGGGGGCATCGTGATCGACGGGCGCCTGATGGCAGGTGCTGGTGGCTACGGTGGCGAGGTGGGCCATATGGTCATCAATCCGGCGGGCGAGCTTTGCCGCTGCGGGGCCCGCGGGTGTTGGGAGACCCAGATTGGTCGTGATGCGGTGCTGCGGGCGGCCGGCCGTGAGTTAGATGCTGCGGAAGTTCAGGACATCGTAATTGCTGCGCGAAGTGGCGACGATGCTGCGCTCGAGACAATGCGCACTGTCGGCGGGTGGTTGGGCTTGGGGATCGGGAATTTAGTGAACATCTTCAATCCCGAGGTGGTGGTACTGGGTGGGCACCTTCATCACTTGATCGCCGAGGTACCGGGGGCAACGGTTGATCGGGTTGGTTCATCACTTCGCGCGCCACGCGAACAGGTCAAGGTGATGGCACCTGAGCTAGCCGGCGATAGCACTCTCATCGGCGCTGGTGAACTTGCCTTTGCCGAGTTACTTGCCGACCCCCTCGGGATACTTGCCCGATCCGCCAGCCTCGTTGCTTCTTAGTCGGTGAGTGCTGTCATGCACTTAGCTGCTGGTGACCAAGCAATCACCTTAGATTTGAGCCTCGGTGGGCGCGCCACCTCTTGGCGTGTTGGCGATCTGGAACTCCTGGGTGCCCGCGATGACCAACTGATTTCGTACGGGATGTATCCGATGGCACCTTGGGCCGGTCGCTTGCGGAACAATCGATGTGAGATTGCTGGTGACGAACACGAGTTCCCGGCGAATTTCGGCCCGTGGGCAATTCACGGAACCTTGTATTTGAATCCGGTTGAGGTCGTTGAGCAAGCGGACTCCGAGGTGCTGCTGCGGTACCTAAGTGCGCCACCCTTTCATTGCACAATTGAAATCCGGTGGCGCCTAAGTGCGAGCAGCCTGCAAACCACGCTGCAGGTCAGCACCAATGACGAAAGCTTGCCCGCAGTTGTGGGCTGGCATCCTTGGTTCAACCGGCAACTAGCCCATGGAGCGCCCGCTCAATGGGACTTGCCGGATGCGCGAATGGCCATACGTGGTGGTGACTACCTACCAAATGGGCAGTTAGTTGATCTAGTGGAACAGACGCCTGCCGTGGACGATGCCTTCTTTGTGGCTGGGTGCGCAGCCACCTTGCGCTGGCCCGGTGCACTACGCCTTGACGTCGTCAACACTCATCCATGGTTTGTCATCTATGACGAACCCGAGTCCTATGTATTGCTCGAGCCGCAGACCGGCCCGCCTAACGGTAGTAATACTCCAATTGTCGGTGAACGCATCACCGCACGTGTTGGGCAACCACTCACCATGGTTACCGATTGGTTCGTTACCCGTGAGCAGCCGGTGGATCAAGGCTGATCGTCTGGCCGGTTGTTGCCGACGTCCGGGCCGCGTCCAAAACTCTAAGGTTCGCGATGGCATCGTCAAGAAGTACCGGTGGCGGAGCGGAGTTGGTGAGTGTTTCGTAGACGCCGGTGTAGAAGGTGCCCCAGCGCCCGGTCGCATACGGCAGCTCGGAGTCAAGGGTTGTGACTTCGTCCAACGCCACCCGGATCAAGGCCACCGAATTAGGTGGCTCAACCCCCCAGCCAGCATCGGCGGGGGTGCTACCGCTTCGAAGTGCTGTCTCCTGAGTGTCGTATTCACGAAGTAGCATCCCGCCGCCTGTTCCGAGGACATTAAAGCGGGGCTCGGTAAAAGCCGCGAGCATGCTTCCGGTGAGGTAACTGACGGCATCGTCAAGGTGCGTGAGCAAGATCAGCATGTCATCGTCAGCAGCACCAGAAATGCGAACAGAACGCGTGATGGCGCTAACGCGCACCACCGGGCCGAGCAATTGGATGGCCTGATCGACAAGGTGCGCACCGAAGTCGAGCAATACCCCGCCGCTGACACTTGGGTCGGCAAGTTCTCGCCAGCCCCCCTTGGGCACCGTCCGAAAACGGTCGAAGTGCGATTCGAAGCGGTGAATTCGTCCGATGGATTCCTTGGCGTCGAGAATCGTCAAGAACTCCGAATCCCACCGCCGGTTCTGGAACGGGAAAACATGTTTGCCGGCCGCCTGGGCGGCAGCGCGGATGGCATTGGCATCCGCGGCGGTAGCGGCCAGCGGTTTGTCGACCACGGCCGGCAGCCCATGCTCAAGGGCGGCTATGGTGAAGGGCAGGTGGGTCAGGTTTGCCCCGGCCACCACCACGAGGTCGAAATCACCAGCTCGAGCCCAAATCGCCGCGGCCGAATCCACGATTTCGGCAGCCGGGAGGTCCGCGGCCGCCTGCTCGCGCCGCTCGGCGTCGGCGGTCAAGATCGCGGTGATCTCTAGCCCAGTCGTGGCTTCGATCAACGGGCGATGAAAGTGGCGGCCGGCCAGGCCATAGCCGAGCAGTGCGATTTTCAGTTCAGTTGCCATCCGGCTAGTAAAGCACCTTTGCTATCAGCATGGTCTCGGGCACTTTGGTCTCGGGCACTTTGGTGGCAGACCAATTGTCGAAAGATCCGAATCCGACATTCCTCGTGAAATATCTGATTTTTCCGGAAAGTTCCGCCACACTTGCCCAAGTCGCCCCCCCCCGGGCGGCCGGCCACTAGGCCGTCGAAGAGCCCGCGTGACAGCCCCCCAGCTACGCGGGCTTTTCATTGCCTTCGCCAAACCCCGACGTGCAGGCGATTGTTCTAGCAAGGGTTGGGGTTCAAGTCGGTTTGGGAGTTCGGGGCTAGCCCCGACAATTGAGGTTTAACTGATTGGTTACTTGCGGTGCGACGGGATTCGTGTTCCACTCGAGTCACAGTGAAATTGGTTGCGGGTTTTAGCGACAGGGAGAAACCAGATGACGAATATTGACGTTTCAGCGCCCGTTAGTGCGGCTCCGACGACGCGGCTAGCCCTGGGCGTTGGTTGGGTGCGGCCCGGCGCCGGCGCTATCGGCGGCGCGGTAAACCCCGCCGCAAATGAAAACTATGGGTTCCATGGCACTTATTGCTTTGCGGGTAGTGCCGAGTAGTTAAACATTCGGCTCAAAAGACGAGGGTGACCTCGGGAATCAGTCAAGGCGAAGTCCTACCAGTTCAACGCCGAAAAGCTCCGCGCCTGCTGCCTGGCTGGTCCGCGAATCGGGTTGGGCGGGCCAGATGAGGCGGTCATCTGGCAAGATCACCAGATGATCTTCACCTCGAGAAACCCGGCTGACTTCAACGAAATCATTGCTACCTTTCCGCTGGCGAGTGCCGCTGAGGTGAGCGAAAACTGCCGCGTGGCCCACGATGCCCAGCCCGGTTGGGCGCGGGTACCCGCACCGGCGCGCGGTCGCGTCATTGCCCAGGTCGGGCGCCTGGTGGAGGCGAATAAGGACGCCCTCGCGACACTAGTGTCACGGGAGATTGGCAAGGTCTACGCGGAGGCGCTCGGTGAGGTGCAGGAGGTAATCGACACCTGCGACTTCTTCCTAGGTGAAGGCCGCCGCATGTATGGGCAGACCATCCCAAGTGAGATGCCGGACAAACAACTGTTTACCTTCCGCAATCCGGTGGGTGCGGTGATGATCATTACAGCGGCAAACTTCCCGGCGGCCGTCCCGTCCTGGTATTTCATTCCCGCGCTACTTACCGGCAACTCGGTGGTCTGGAAGCCCGCTGAGCATGCGGGCGCCATCGCCCTTGCCATTGCTGAACTCTTACATGCCGGCGGCGTGCCAAAGGAGGTGCTGCGCGTCGTTATCGCTGATGGTCCAACCACCTATGCGGGGCTCGAGTCGGCGCTGGCAGCCGGGGATGTCGACAAAGTTGGGTTCACCGGTTCGACGGCCGTCGGGCGCAAGCTGGGTGAGCTAGCGGGCCGGCACCTGCAAGCACCTTGCCTAGAACTCGGCGGCAAGAACCCGATGGTGGTGATGCCGGACGCGGACATCGACCTAGTTATTGAAGGTGCCTTATTCGCCGGGTTTGGCACCGCTGGCCAGCGGTGCACCTCACTTGGCACCCTCTGGTTGCATCGGTCGATTCACGACGCGGTACTTGCGCGCTACGCGCAAACCGTCTCAGTTGCCGCGGTCGGCGACCCATTTGCGCGCGTACTTTACGGGCCGATGATCGATGAGAAATACTTGGCCGACCATCTCTTACACCTGGAGATGATTCAGCCGCATCACAGTGTCTATGGCTCAACCGGGGTTGGCCGAATAACCGCCGATAACCCCCGTGCAGGTTTTGTCGGGGATCCAGCTTTGGGCTGGTTTGCCCACCCGACCATCGTGGCCGGGGTGCGCCCCGGTGATGCGCTCTATGCCAACGAGACATTTGGCCCCCTTGTCGGAGTTGGTGTATTTGATTCGTTGGATGAAGCAATTGAGTTAGCCAACGGTCACGGATATGGCCTGTCAAGTGCGCTGTACTCGAATGACCCAACGACAATCTGGCGGTTTCGGCAAGGCATTAGTGCCGGGATGCTGTCAATTAACAATTCAACCTCGGGCGCAGAGGCCCACCTGCCATTTGGCGGAAATGGCAAGAGCGGCAACGGCTCCAGACAAAGCGGCATCTGGGTTCTTGATCAGTTCACCAGATGGCAGGCAATGAACTGGGATTACAGCGGTAAGTTACAAAAGGCGCAGATGGATGTAATAGATCTGCCACATGATCCTGATTTCAAAATCAGCTAGCCACGTGATGGGCAAACGTGCTCCCGATTCGGCCGATGTAGTTGTGGTCGGCGGCGGTGTCATGGGTGCGTCGGCGGCATTTCATCTTGCTGAGGCGGGAGTCGATGTCGTACTGGTCGAGCGCGGGGATCTTGCCGGGGGGTCGACCTCTAAGGCGGCTGGTGGCGTACGCGCAAATTTCTCCGATGAGCTAAATATCGCCCTCGGTAAGCGATCGCTGGAACTCTTCGCAGACTTCACCAGTAGGCCAGGTCAGCAGATCGACCTCCACCGGACCGGGTACCTCTTCGTTTTGACCAGCGCCGACGCGGTCGACGATTTCGAGCAGGCGGTTGCCCTACAGCAGCAATTGGGCGTGCGCGCGGAGCTAGTGGATCCGCGGCGGGCCAGCGAACTTTCACCGTATCTAGATACTTCGGGCGTGCTAGCAGCCACTTGGTCACCTGATGATGGCCATTGCACCCCTGAGTCGGTGGTGCAGGGTTACGCGACGGGGGCGCGGCGCTTTGGCGCGCGCGTAATGAGCCACACTGAAGTCACGAATATTTTGGTCTCTGGCGGCGAGATCCATGCGGTGGAAACATCGGCCGGGTCAATAACTACTTCGTGTGTTATCAACTGTGCCGGAGCCTGGTCGCCGCAAATTGCAAACTTCGTGGGTTTGGATTTACCGGTCGTACCAATTCGCCGGCAACTGGTGGTAACCGAACCACTAGCAAATCCGATGCCAACCGCCTTCACCATTGACTATGGGACAACCTTCTATTGGCACCGCGAGGGGCCGGGGATATTAATGGGCTTCTCCGACCCAAGCACGAAACCGGGTTTCGATTGCACCGATGATCCGGCGTTCCTAGGTCAATTGGCCGAGTTGGCAAGTGTGCGAGCGCCGGCCTTGGTCGATGTTGGCATCAAGACGGGCTGGGCGGGGCTGTATGAAGTTACCCCAGATCACAATGCGCTCCTTGGGCAAAGTCATGAAGTCTCCCGGATGCTTTATGCAACCGGGTTCTCCGGGCACGGCTTCTTGCAGGGCCCGGCGGTAGGTGAGATCTTGCGCGACCTGTATCTAGGCCGGGCACCCTTCATTGATATCGCACCACTTGATGTTCGACGCTTTGCCAGCGGCGCACTTCGCCCCGAACGTAATGTCGTCTAATAGTCGCTAGCGCTGCAATTAGGCGCGCGACTCAAACATGCCAAGGAGGGCGGCGATCCCGAGAACTGATCTGGGTGAATACGCGGCCCGCCAGAGCCCGCCGTGATTTGCTCCCTGCGCGAACAACTCCATCGGATTACCCAATGGAGTGGCCGGATTCGCGGTGGCTGCCGGGTTGCGCAGATCGTGGACCAAGAGCGCGGCCATCAGTGCAGTAGACGTTGCCGGCTCGAAAACCTCAATGCCGAATTTGTCAGCACCGGCATAAGCCGCGGCCAGTGCCCGATTCTTGACCACCGATTGGGTGCGTGTGGCAGGCGCAAGGTTGATTGACACCGGAGTCCCCGATGATCGTGCCACCAATGCGCGCCACCGCTGCATTCGTTTGGCTAGTGCATAATTCGCGCCCTGTTGGGAGATCAGTGAGTCGTTGAGGCCGACTTCGGTTCCGTCGGCGGCGACAAGTGTCTGCGGGTAATTGGGTTCAAATTGCCTAAGGGTTCGAAGGGGAGCCTGCAGTAGCCCGCTCAACCCGCGGGAATCCCACCGGCGACGGGACTCAAGGACGGCATCAAGTGGCACCATGAAGGTGTCGGTGGGGGTGGCCAGATACGCGAGGGTGATGTCGTCGCGGCCCCCGAGAAGATCGGCAACCACCGCATCGGCGGCCATCGACAGCAGCACATGCGTAGCTCCGTCGGCGTATGCGTAGGTGCCGAGGACGAAGGGCTGCTCAATCTCAGCGATCCAGGTGCGCACTTCCGGAGTGCGGGTAAGTAAGTTCGCACCGGCGACATTCGCGATCGTGACATCGTCCTCGGGATGCACGAGCCCATCAATAACAAGTGGCGGATTGCCGGCAGCATCGAACTCAATCGGGACTCGAAGACGCCCCGCCGTACTGCGCGTGATGTCTATCAGTCGTTGCCAGATTGCGGGGCGTTGCAGGTCGATGGCGTGCACGGTGGCACCCCAGCGCAGTAGTGATCTGGTCGG
>CAJBZP010000108.1 GCA_903960135.1 uncultured Actinomycetes bacterium
AGTAGCCAGAGGGGCAGCAGATGACTACCACGGGACACCTTGGCACCGGACAACTTGGCATTGCGGTTGCCGGTGTCGGGCGAATTGGCCGAATGCATGCCCGAATCATCGCCAATCAGGTGCCGGATGCCTACCTCGCGGCGATCTACGACATCTCAGCCAGTACCGCCCAGGAGGTCGCAACGCAGTTTGATGTGGCTGCCGCCACCAGCATCGAGGATCTACTCGGCGCACCCGGTGTAGACGCATTGGCGATCTGCACTGCAACGCCGACTCACAGTGAGTTGATCTGCAAAGCCGCCGCTGCGGGCAAGGCCGTGTTCTGCGAGAAGCCGATCAGCATGTCACTGGCCGAAGTCGATTACGCACTAGCCGCGGTAGCCGACGCCGGTGTGCCCTTCATGGTGGGCTTCAATCGGAGGTTCGATCCCGGCCACTCGGCGGTGCATCAAGCGGCGAGTTCCGGTGAGCTAGGGCAGCTCACAATGGCGCGCATTACCAGCCGAGACCCCGCCCCACCGCCCATTGAGTACCTCAAGGCCAGCGGCGGTATCTGGGCCGACATGCTTATCCATGATTTCGATATGGCTGGCTTCATCATTGGCTCCCCGGTAGTTCAAGTCTGGGCCCAAGGCGCAGCACTATTTGACGCAAACATTCGTGAGATCGGCGACTTCGACACCGCAATTGCCGTACTAACACATGCCAGTGGAGCCATCACCACCATCGATGGCAGCCGGAAGGCCACCTATGGATACGACCAGCGAATCGAAGTGCTCGGCACAGGCGGAATGGCAATCTCCGATAATCAGCGGGTCCACAACGCGCAGATTTACCGTACAGGTTTCTCCCAGCTTTCGGACTTACCCAACTTCTTCCTAGAGCGATACGAGCAGTCATTCGTAAATGAATGGCTAGCCTTTACCAATTACGCTCGCACCGGCGGACCGTCGCCGGTTTCAGGAGCCGAGGGCCGGGCACCGGTTGCGATTGCCATGGCTGCCGCAATTTCAGCCCAGCAAGGTAGGCCGGTCAAGCTAGCCGAAATCAGCTAGCAATGGCACCCTCAAGGCCAACGATTAAGGATGTCGCCGCCCGTGCTGGTGTTTCAAAATCCCTAGTCTCATTGGCGATGCGTGCACCTGATCGAGTCTCACCCGCGCGTTTGACCTCGATCCGGGCGGCCGCCGATGCACTGGGGTATCGACCGAACGCCGCAGCCCGAAATCTTGCCGATCGGCGCAGCTTCACCATTGGTGTCCTCGTTCAAGATCTGCATAACCCGATCTCGGCTGAAGTCATAGCTGGCGTGCAGCGCCAGGTAAGAGCCAGAGGATACCACACCATGCTAGTCACCGGAAGTGCGGACGCGGATCTAGAGCGCGGGGAAATTGAGAAATTACTAGAGTTCCAAGTCGAAGGACTAATAATCATTGGGCATCGAATGCCCGCTGGCGCCCGGGCGGCTATCGACGGTGAGTGTCCTACGGTAATCATAAGTAGGGCCGAGGCGGGAATTATGGGTTTGGATTCCATCAGCAATGACGATGTCTCCGGCGCCCGCATGGCGGTTAACCACCTATATGACCTAGGCCACCGTCGGATAGCTCACATCACCGGGGGTAGCAACCAAGTAGCGCTCCTTCGTCGCACTGGCTACGAGGCGGCAATGAACAGTCACGGATTAACGGCAAATATTGCCTGCTACGAAGGTGCATTCACCGATGAAGGTGGCTACCGCGGAACCCACCTTGCACTAGCGTCGCCGAACGAGCACAGTGCCATCTTCGTGGCAAATGACTTGGCGGCCGTTGGCGCACTGGCGGCAATTGCCGAAAACGGGCGGCGGGTTCCCGAGGACGTATCGGTGATTGGTTACGACGGCATGGCCCTAGGTGCACTTCGGTCAATTGGACTCACGACAATTGCCCAGCCACTGGCAAGCATGGGAGCAGATGCCGCGGATTTACTACTCCAACGGATCGGTGATCCAAGCCGGCCGCCGGGTCACGTCAACCTCGAACCAAGGCTAATTACTCGCAACACCACCAGTGCTGTTAGCCGCTGACACGCAACACACTAGGGTGCGCATATGTCTATGGCCGCCCTCACATTTCTAATTTTCGCAGTCGTCCTTGCTATTTTCGCCGCTGCATTCATCATGCTGGGAATGTCAAATGAGCGCGCCTACTGGTCGCAGCGCGACCCATCCGGCGATGCCAGGCGCGATGCCACCCCGCTAGCCGAAATTGCCAAACGCACCTTGCACTACGCGGCAGGTGAATACCGCGCCCCACTTCGCGTGGTGGCCATCGGTGTGCTCATGTGGTGGGTCGCCCTCGCCTGCCTCATCCTGAGCATCGTGGTGCAACTCTTCTAATCGACAGCTTTCTAGGCTAATGCTGCGACCCCGTGTGTCGGGCTGACAGGACTTGAACCTGCGGCCTTCCGGCCCCCAGCCGGACGCGCTACCAAACTGCGCCACAGCCCGTGGCCACCGAACTCTACAGGCGCCTGCCCGGCGCCCTCATCGACGGGATCGTTTCTCGCGCACTCGCATCACGATACGAATCGGGGTACCAACGAAACCGAAGTCCTCACGGAGCCGGCGCTCGATGAATCGTCGATACCCGGCCTCCAAGAACCCGGTCGTGAAAAGGGCGAAAGTAGGTGGACCAACCGAAACTTGCGCTGCAAACAAGATTCGCGGCTGCTTTCCGCCGCGCAACGGATGTGGATGCGCCTGCGTCAGCTCAGTAAAGAACTGATTTAGCCGACCCGTGGAGATTCTGGTCTCCCAACCCTCCAGTGCTGCCTCAAGTGCTGGGGTCAATCGGTCAATGTGGCGTTTAGTCCGTGCAGAGATATTTACTCGTGGTGCCCAGGCAACCTGCGCGAGATCACGATCGATCTCCCGCTCGAGGTAGATTCGGCGATCTTCATCACTTAGATCCCACTTGTTGAAAGCCAGGATAAGTGCGCGCCCGGACTCGTTGACCATTGAAATGATACGCACATCTTGTTCACTCAGTACTTCGGATGCGTCGATCAAAACTATGGCAACCTCGGCACGATCCAAAGCCCCTTGGGTTCTAAGAGTTGCGTAATACTCGTGGCCACTTGCGTCCTTAGACCGACGGCGAATACCGGCGGTATCGACAAACCACCAAAGGCGGTCATCAAGGGTGATCAACTCGTCAACTGGGTCAACGGTGGTGCCGGCAACTGCATCAACAACAACGCGTTCGGAGCCCGCCAATGCATTCAGGAGCGAAGACTTGCCAACATTTGGCCGGCCAAGGAGCGCAACCCGCCTTGGCCCACCCGCACGCGATGTGCCCTGCCCGACCGCGGGCAACATCTTCACGATGTCGTCCATCAGGTCGCCAGAACCATGGCCGTGCAGCGCCGACACCGGTAGCGGCTCGCCAAGGCCGAGTGACCAAAGTTTCGTCGCCTCGATTTCGGTAGCCCGATCATCGACCTTGTTAGCAACGAGCAGTACCGGCTTACCTGAACGACGTAGGACTTTGACAACGGCTTCATCAGTGTCAGTAGCGCCAACCCGCGCATCGACCACGAACACGACTGCATCCGCATCGCTGACGGCGCGCTCGGCTTGCGCGGCAATTTGCGCCTGCAGCCCCCGCACCTTCAAATCCCAACCACCGGTATCGATAACCATGAAGCGCTTGCTATTCCACTCAGCCTCGTAGGTGACGCGGTCGCGGGTTACTCCAGGCACATCCTCAACGACTGCTTCGCGGCGCCCGATTATTCGATTGACGAGGGTCGACTTTCCGACATTGGGGCGCCCGACGACGGCAAGTACCGGGAGGCCAGGTTCACCATCACCGGGCTGAGTAAGTTCTGCCAAGGCGCTGTCGAAATCACCGAATTCACCGCGCGCCGCAGCAAGTGCTGCCTCCAGCGCCGCCTCGTCGGCAACTAACTCATCACCAAACTCATCACCAAACTCATCACTAAACTCATCACCAGACTCAGCCGAAACCGGCACCGGGCCTATTTCGTCGTCGTCTCCCACGGCAACCCACTGGTCGCTCATCAGTGCACCTTTCCTGATCCCGGTCTTGTTACCGGTCGGCCAAACCGCATTCCACTTTCGGTCAGTGCGTCAGCCGCCAACTGACGTACGTTTTCACTGAGACCCTGAACAACGCGCAGCGAACACGGATCCACCTCACCACTAGCCCCAGCAGCCAGCTCTATCTCGTGCGGCGCACTGAAGTAAACCTCGATTTGGGACCGTAACCGCGGCGGGTCGGCAGCCACCTTTCCCGAACCGCCGATCACCACTACCGAAATTACCGAGGACGGCCTCACTGCCAACAAATATCCAAGCGGTGGGGCATCTGCTGTCACCATGATCGCAGCACCGGCCGCCAACAGTTCAAGTGCCCACCTAGTCGCGTCAATCCCCGGAGCAACCACCGCAATATCGCCCATTGCAGGTAACGCGCTAGGGGCAATGGTGTGGATTGGACGGCTGGCAACCGATGCCACAATTTTGGCCGAGACCAAATTCAGGCCAGGGGCGACGAGAACGACCGCCCCCTTTTTCGGCAGGTGGTGGCGACCGTGCACATTCACGCGATAGGCAGCCTTCGTGAGCAACGCCCCAACATTTCGCGCGTGAGCGGCTCTCCCCACCAGCCCCGATAGGTCCTGCTCACTCACTACCGCACACCCGTGGCAAGTGCACAAACTTGCTCAATGACCTCAGCCAACGTGAAGTCGGTGGTGTCGACCACCCTCGCGTCTTCGGCTCGCATGAGGGGCGAATTCTCCCGGCCCGAGTCATAGGCATCACGCTTGATCAGCGCTTCATGGGTCGCGGCAACAAAAGCCTGCTCCAACTGGCCATCCGCACTGTTCTCCAAGGCGCGACGCCTGGCTCGAATTTCAGGATCGGCAACCAGGAAGACTTTAAGGTCAGCATCCGGCAACACGACAGTTCCAATATCTCGACCCTCAACGACTATCCCAACACCACTTTCACGGGCGGCCTGCACTTGTGATCGTTGCACCTCCACCAGTCGATACCGGACTCCAGGTACAGCGCTGACTGGGCTCACGGCGGCTGTTACCTCCGAGCCGCGGATGACCTCACTAACCTCCATGTCGCCTAGCCAGATCTCGGGGTGTTCGGGGTCGGTTCCGCTGGTAATAACTGTCTGCTCAGCCACCGCTGTTACTGCGGCTTCGTCACCTAAATCAACACCGGCGGCCAGGACTGCCACCGTCATCGCGCGATACATCGCGCCCGTGTCGAGATAGCGCATTCGGAGCGCACCTGCCACCCCTCGACAAACACTTGACTTACCCGAACCCGCGGGGCCATCAACCGCTATGACTAGATCACTAGCTTCGGACATCAAAATCACACTCCCGCAGTGCAGCCGCCAGAGTTGCCACGCTGTCCGGGCGTACTGAAATCTCGACTAAACCACTTGGCCTACCGAGCAAGTGCTCAATACGCACATCCTCAAGGTTGACATTGGATTGCCCGGCAGCAGTGAAGAGGCGGGCCAACTCCCCTGGCTTATCCGCGAGCATGACACCCACCAGCGAGATTTCGACCGGCGCCGCACCATGCTTGCCTGGAATGCGAGAGCGACCCTCAGCACCCGTTTGCAACGTGGCGTTGACCGTTGCAGATTGCGCAGCATCACCGGTTGCGATTGCCTCCAGCGCGGCAATTGTGGCACTTAGATCAAGCACTACGTTATTTAGCACCTTTGCAACCTGCTTAGCGTTGACACTGAGAATGTCGGTCCAAAGCGCACTGTCCGAAGCCGCAATTCTGGTCATGTCGCGTAGCCCCTGACCGGCGATGCGAACATAGTCGGCGTTCGCGTCCGTGAGTTGGGCTGCCAACACACTCGACAAGAGCTGTGGAGCATGGGAAACCAGCGCCACCGCGCGGTCATGCTCATCTGGTGTCATTTCAACAACATAGGCACCGCACGTGGAAACGAGTTGATACACCTCTCGCAACGACTCAGCCGGGCAGTCCGCTGTTGGTGTCAACACCCAGAGCCGATCATCAAGTAGATCGACCCTTGCACTTGCCGCACCAGACGCCTCGCGGCCGGCCATCGGGTGGCCACCGATCAGCCGACTCGAATCGGCACCCGCGTTAACCGCATCGGTAAGGACCTGCGCCTTTACCGAAGTGACGTCAGTGATGGTGGCTGTTGTAAACCTTTTCGAAGCCATCGCCAATACCGACCCGGCATGCCGTGGGGGCACCGCCACAACCACGAGATTCGGCACGGCGTCAACCGGCAAAGCCGAACCGGCGCCAACCGAAATCGCCGTACTTAACGCAATCGGGTCTTCATCTTCAAGATAAACTTCGACATCAGCTCGACGCAAAGCAAGTGCTATTGAGGTGCCGATTAGTCCCGTGCCGATTACAAGTACCGGGCCCATGACCGCGGTATCTCTGGGTGAATTCACGGGTTCAGATCCGACCGGAGGACTTCGGCTCCACGTAAATAGACATGCTCGATGCTGCCACGAGCGCGGTCACTTTCGATATGCATCAGAACGCGCACCACCTTGGGTAGCGCGCCTTCGACATTTATCTCCTGAGCGCACAGCAGCGGTACATCGATGAAACCAAAGTCGCGGGCACCAGCCGCCGGAAAGGCACTCACCAGATCTGCGGTAGCCGTCAAAATAACGCTGATCACGTCGTCGGCGGTGATCTGGTTGCGTTCGAGCATGGCACCGAGCAGCTCGGCGACGGCCTCGCGCATTTCAACAGGATCATCGGCCTGCAAACAGACCGCACCTCTAACTCCGCGCATCGGCATAGCCTACAGACCCGCCTGCGTGTACAAAGCGTGCAGTTCATTGCCTTCGAGCACCCGCAGGGACCCGGGGCGTAGTTGACCAAGGGCAACCGGCCCCACCCTGGTGCGGACCAAGGCCTGCACCGGGTGCCCGATGGCATCGAACATCCGCCTAACGATGCGATTGCGACCCTGATGAATCACCAGTTCAACCAACGTTCGGTCCGGCAGGGACTGCATGATTCGGGCCGTATCGCATGCGGCCATTCCATCTTCGAGCTCCACGCCCACCCGAAGGGTGCGCAACCCATCGCGCTCTACCACACCAGCTACGGTCGCCACATAGGTCTTGGCTACCTCATGTGCCGGATGCCCTAGGTGTTGCGCCAATAGCCCATCATTGGTGATTATGAGTAGTCCTTCGGTCTCAGCATCAAGCCTTCCGACATGGAACAAGCGCTCTGGTCTATCGGCTACGTAATCGCCGACACACCTGCGGCCATGATCATCAGCCATGGTTGAAACCACACCTCTGGGCTTGTTGAAAATGAGAACAACGGTGTCAGGGGCGGTTGGCACCCGTTGTCCGTCAACGCGAACCACTGCCGTAAGTGGATCCACCCGCGTGCCCTGTTCTACGACGATCCGGCCGTCTACTTCAACTCGACCCGAGGCGATGAGCTCCTCGCAGGCACGCCGGCTGCCGAGCCCGGCCTGCGCCAGCACCTTCTGCAGTCGCACACCTTCGTCAATAACGCTCACTAGTCGCCTGTGGCTACCGAATCAAGGACTTCGTCCAGGTCTGCCAAATCCGGCAGATGCTCGGCAAGTGGCGGCAAGTCGTCAAGGGAGGCAATACCTAGGCGCTCAAGGAAGTGCGAGGTGGTGACATAAAGGATGGAGCCGGACTCACCATGATCACCGCCTTCGGCGATTAGCCCGCGGCTCATCAAAGTGCGAATGACGCCGTCGACATTAACTCCACGAATAGCACTGATGCGCCCTCGGGATACCGGTTGCCGATAAGCGATCACCGCGAGGGTCTCCAATGAGGCTTGAGTAAGGCGCGCCTGCTGACCATCAAGTACCCAGCGCTCGACCAGCGGGGCGCAGTCGGCGCGCGTGTAAAACCGCCAGCCGCCGGCCACCTCGCGCAAATCAAACCCGCGCCCTTGTTCGGTGTACTGCCGAGCAAGTTCGTGCACTGTCTCCCACACATCATCGGCTGGGCACTTGATTGCCTCCGCCAATGCCAACACACTCATTGGCTCATCGGTGAGCAGTAGTAATGCCTCAACCGCCGAGGCAATAGACGGCGCACCGAACCCGTCTTGCACCTCATCTGGCTCCGTCATCGTCTCAGAACTCATCGTCTCAGAACTCATCGCCAACCACCTCAATCGAAGGTACATCGTCAATTGCCCGCTCGACGTCGAACTCATCGGTGACGGCAACCTGGCCCTCATCGGTACCTGTCCAGCGGACGGTTAGGTCTCCGAGTGGGGTGATCTGCTCAAATGCCACCACCATCTCGCGATACAACTCTAAGAGCGCCAAGAAGCGGGCCACGATCAATAAGGTCGTATCGCAGTCGGCGATTAATGCCCGAAAGGTAGATACGCGATGCCGCCTCAATCGAGCAACGATGAAGTCAGCCTGCTCACGAACACTTACTCGCTGCAGATGCAAGTGGGAAACCGAGACTGATTCAACGGGCTTTGGGGCTAACGCACGAGCCGCCAGCGCCGCGAACTGCTCTGGGCCAAGCCCAAGTAGGACTTCAGGCAACATGGCGGCAAACTTTGGCTCCAGGCCAACTGTGCGGGGCACCTGCCTGCTGGCCGAGTCGAATCGCTCAGTGAAGATGGCGGCGATCTGCTTGAAGGCCCGGTATTGCAGGAGTCGCGCGAACAAAATATCGCGGGCTTCGAGCAATGCTAGATCCTCTTCGTCTTCCACCTCACCACTTGGCAGCAGTCGAGCAGCTTTCAGATCTAGCAAGGTAGCGGCAACCACCAAGAAACTACTGGCTTCGTTCAGCTCCCACTCCGTGCCTTTCGCCCGGATATAGCCAATGAATTCGTCGGTGACCTGATGGAGTGCGATCTCGGTTACTTCAAGCTTGTGCTTGGAGATAAGCGAAAGCAGCAGATCAAAAGGTCCTTCGAAGTCGCCGACGCGCACTAAGAATCCGCCGGTTACTCCCAAACCCCCATCGGCGACGTCTTCAGCTACCGTCTCGACCGTGTCAGTCGGCGCGGTCACCTGGCTAGAACCTCCCGCGCCAATTGCTCGTAAGCCTTGGCGCCGGTGCTTCCCGGCGCAAATTGCGTGATCGGCTCACCGGCTACGGCGGCGTCAGGGAATTTAATGGTGCGGTTAATGACCGTCTGGAATACCAAATCACCAAACGCCTGCACCACGGTTTGGTAAACCTCGCGACTATGCAAGGTGCGCGGATCGTACATCGTTGGCAGGACCCCAATTATTTGCAAGCCTGGATTCAACCTGGCAGTGACTTTGTCGAGGGTGTCCTTAAGGAGTGCGACCCCGCGCAGGGCGAAATACTCGCACTCCATTGGCACGATCACGCCGCTGCTCGCAGTTAGTGCATTTAAGGTCAGCAAGCCAAGGGAGGGCTGGCAATCGATGAGGATTACGTCATACTCCCCCATGATCGGCTCAAGGGCCCGGCCGAGCGCATGTTCGCGGCCAACTTCACTTACCAACTGGAGTTCGGCCGCTGCTAAATCGATATTGCTCGGTAATAAGTCGAGGTTCTCGACATCGGTTGAGACGATGACATCGCCGACGTGGCAGTCAACCTGCGTCAACAGGTTGTAGACCGTTAGTTCCATTTCATTCGGGTTCAGCCCTAAGGCCACCGACAGCGCCCCCTGCGGGTCGAAATCGACGAGCAGCACCTTGCGGTCATAGCCGGCGAGTGCCGCGCCCAAACTCACCGTGGACGTGGTCTTGCCGACCCCGCCTTTTTGATTGACCATGGCGATTACCCGTGCTGGGCCGTGCCCGGTGAGCGGCGCGGGCTCGGGGATCTTCCGCATTTCGCGCTTGAAGTTCGGGTCTTCGGTTTTCATGCGGACCCTCTCCTTGGCTCTGGGACACCTGACTCCCGGACTGACCAAGAGCCTACCGGGCCAGCCACCTGGTCAATCGGAGCACGGCCGTGGCCGACCGCTCAATACCAGCCGCGCGAACCCGCGGTGGCAGCTCCACGGTCAGCGCGATAGCCGAATGGTGCTCAGCTACCCACCCGGTCAACGTGCCGTAGCAGGGCCCGGGGCAACCAACGGCCCGGGCCGGCAGCCCCAGCCAGCCAGCGAGCACCCGGCCCGCGACCCGACTCCCAGGATGCGTGATATCGACAACCGCAAAGGGTTGATGAAATGAGAGCACCGCCGCCGGTTTGACCCGATCCAAGAATTCGCTTATTGCCACCGTCTCGGCTTCGCTACCCGCACTTGGGCCGGACCAAGTCGCGGTGGCGCGGCCCTGTTGCCGCCAGCCCTGCGGGAAATTTCGATTAAGGTCGACCCCGGCAGCATTTACCCTCGTACCGGCACGTGCGCCATCTGGATTCATCGTGCCGACCAGCCAAATTGCGGTATCCGCCGGCAACTGGAGCCCAGCTGCCAACCGGTCGGCCAGTTCGCGCACTACCCGGCGGCCGGCCGGCTCATCACCGTGCATTTGTCCGATCACCACCACCTGCCTAGCAGCTGATGGCGGCCCGAATTGCACGGCCGAGATGACTCCCCCCTGCTCTGTTGTCGCAAGCACCTCGATCACTTCGGGGGACGCAATTGCCGAGCTGGCGAAACCGATAGGTAGCCCAAACCCAAGTACCGCACCCAGCAAGGCTGCGACCCCAGGCATTCGAGTAGTTGTCGTCATAGCGCCCTTGGGTGGCTGGTGAGATAAACCTGCTTGAGAGTGTCCGCGGTAACCAGCGTGTATATCTGCGTAGTGGTAACCGATGCGTGCCCGAGCAGTTCTTGCACAACCCGCACATCGGCGCCACCTTCAAGGAGATGGGTAGCGAAACTGTGACGCAGGGTATGCGGACTTACCTTCGAACTGAGCTCTGCGCGCTCTGCGCTCGCTTTTAATACCGCCCACGCGCTTTGCCGGCTAAGGGGTGCACCTCGGGTGTTCAAGAACACCCGTGCCGTCCCGCGGCCCTTCACCGCGAAAAGAGTGCGGCCACGTATTAGGTATGCGTCAATCGCGCGCGCCGCATAGTCACCGAGTGGCAATTTACGTTGTTTATCACCTTTGCCAATCACCGTCACCGTGCGATTCACCAAGTCGATATCGTCAACTTCCAAATTCACGGCCTCCGAAATGCGAGCACCCGTTCCGTACAGCAGTTCCAGCAGAGCGCGATCGCGCAGGCCAATAGCGGAATCCAGATCACCTGCGCATCCGATCAATTTCACCACATCGGAATAATCAAGTGCCTTTGGCAATCGGCGCGAAGTACTCGGGGGCTGCACATCGCAGCTTGGGTCCAAAGGGGTCAATCCCTCGAGCAGGGCAAACCGGTGAAAACCACGGACCGAAACCACGGTGCGGGCAGCGCTCGCAGCCGATAAGGCACCACCGAACTGTGAAGCCGTGCGAAGTGACGCCGCGAAGTCCGCTACGTCATTGGGCCCAATGGCAGCCACGTCCAGTAGCCCGCGAGAGGTGCACCAATCAAAGTACCTAGCCAGATCGCGCCGATAAGCCGAAATGGTGTTGCCCGATAGGCCGCGCTCGATCGTGATGTGGTCGAGGTAGCCAGATATTGCCGATGCCAGGCCCGAACTCAGACCAGCACCTCATCTAGTGTTACTCGAGCGACCCCGAATGAATCAGCAACGGCGCCGTAGGTGATCTGCCCGGCATGCACATTTAGACCAAGCGCAAGCGCATGATCATCACGCAGTGCCTGCTTCCAGCCCTTATCGGCCAACGCCACGGCATAAGGCAAGGTGACGTTGGTGAGGGCGTATGTTGAGGTATACGGAACCGCCCCCGGCATATTCGCAACGCAGTAGAAAACACTCCCGTGGACTAGGTAGGTGGGGTCGGAGTGGGTGGTCGGGCGCGAATCCTCGAAACAGCCGCCTTGATCGATCGCGATATCCACCAGCACTGAACCCGGCTTCATGCGTGACACCAGTTCATTGCTTATCAGCTTTGGCGCTTTGGCACCCGGGACCAGCACGGCCCCAATCACCAAGTCAGCATCAATGACAGCGCGTTCCACCTCATAAGTGTTTGACGCGATAGTTTGCATGTGTCCTTGGTAGATCGCATCTACTTGGCGCAGGCGAGCAATATTCCTATCCAGCAAGAGCACCTCGGCTTGCATGCCCAGCGCAATTACCGCAGCGTTCATCCCGGCGACTCCGGCGCCCAGCACAACCACCTTTGCCGCGTATACCCCCGAAACACCACCCATCAAGATCCCTCGACCACCATGAGCTCGCATCAGCGCATGCGCGCCGACCTGCGGAGCCAACCGGCCGGCGACTTCGGACATCGGCGCCAGCAGCGGTAGTGAGCCATCAGGTAACTCAACGGTCTCGTATGCGATAGCCGTGCAACCAGAATTCACTAAGGCGTCGGTGCACTCGCGTGAGGCCGCCAGGTGCAGATAAGTGAAGACGATCTGCCCCGACCTAATTCGGTGGTACTCGGCTTCGATTGGCTCCTTGACTTTCAAGATCAGGTCGGCAATCGCCCATACTTCATCGGCGGTGGCCAATATCTTGGCGCCAGCGGCTAGGTAGTCCTCGTTCTTGATGGATGAACCTGAGCCCGCATTGTCTTCGATGAATACCTCATGCCCATGCCCAATTAGCTCGTGCACTCCCGCCGGGGTGATCGCAACCCGATACTCATGTGTCTTGATCTCCCGTGGTACCCCGACCTTCACAGTGCCTCCAAGTTGAACTCCGGAAACTGCCCCCGACTTGCCCGGCAGCGGCAGCACCTGCCGCCATTTCTCATCGTAGGGCCCGCACGTGGTCGGGCTACCTCAGCGTAGGGCCCGCTACGGCAGATGCACCCGCCCCTGTGCCAGCAATTGGTCGCGCAGCGGCCAAGGCGCGGTTGCCGGCCGTAAGTTTGTCCAGCCTGACTCCTTGGCCGCGCAGGCCGCCAATATCCCGCACACCGCCGATGGGCTTGCGATCGCACCGCTCAGCACCAGGTCCTTGGCCGCTGCCAACGGCACCCAGACCCGCGGCAGATAGGCCTCCTCGGCTTCGCCGGTGGTTGGGCGCCCGCCCGCCAATTGCGTTAGTCCCCGGGCCAGGTACACCCGGATTGCCTCACTTGACCCCCCTGGGCTGTTCAAGAAGTCCACCAAGACTTGCCAGTTGTTCGCTTGGTATCCCGCTTCCTCAGCCAATTCACGCGCGGCTGTCGCCTCCGGTGGCTCACCTCGAACATCAAGTAGGCCGGCCGGTGGTTCGAATAAGGCCATCGCTACCGGATGCCGATACTGACGAATCAGCAGCACCCGATCCAGGTCATCGATTGCGATGATGGCAACCGCGCCGAGGTGCAACAAAATGTCACGATCAATCAGCTGCCCGTCAAAATCCACGGTATCGGTTCGAACTGACCAGATGCGGCCGGCGAACCTGGCCGCAGAAGCCACAACCGTTCGCGGTTCGCCGACGTCGGCGACACTGCCAGCCCAATTCTCGTCCCGGGCACCGATCATCTAACGAATTGCGCCGCACGATTTTCGGCACGGACAAGGGCAGCACTAACTAGACCGATGAAAAGTGGATGAGCCCTAGTGGGGCGCGATCTAAACTCCGGGTGTGCCTGCGTACCTACATAGTAGGGATGCACATCTGCTGGAAGTTCAACGAATTCAACGAGTCGACCATCGGGTGAAGTGCCGGAAAAAACCAGGCCGGCTTCCTCGAGGGTTGGGCGGTAGGCATTCGAAACCTCATAGCGATGGCGGTGCCGTTCATCGATATAGGGCAACCCGTAAGTCTGCGCTACCTGCGAGCCGTCAAGTAATTTTGCCGGGTACAGTCCTAGGCGCATAGTGCCACCCATATCCCGCTCGCCGGAAACCACATCGCGCTGATCGGCCATGGTCGAAACCACCGGGTGCGCCGTTGCTTCGTCAAACTCGAGTGAGTTTGCGTCATCAAGGCCAGCGACGGTGCGCGCATACTCGATTACCATGCACTGCAGGCCAAGGCAGATACCCAAGGTCGGCAATCCCGATTCGCGCGCATATCGAAGTGCACCCAATTTGCCCTCGATCCCTCGGACCCCAAATCCGCCGGGCACCAAGATCGCATCCAAACCTTCGAGTTGCTCCCGCGCACCTTCCATCGTCACGCAGTCATCGCTGGTCACCCAGCGGATTTCGACCCGACAATCATTATGGAACCCACCGGCCCGCATTGCCTCAGTGACGGAGAGATAGGCATCGGGTAGATCGACGTACTTGCCTACCAAGCCGATCGTCACCTGCTTTGCCGGATGATGCACTCGCCGTAAGAGGTCATCCCAACGAGTCCAGTCAACATCACGGAACGGCAGATCGAGTCGTCGAACAACGTAGGCATCTAGGCCTTCGCTGTGCAGCACCTTGGGGATGTCATAAATACTTGGAGCATCGACTGCCGCAACGACGGCTTCCTCATCGACGTCACACATCAATGAGATCTTGCGTTTGATGGCGGTTGGCACTGGTCGATCCGCGCGTAGCACGATCGCATCGGGCTGGATACCGATATTGCGCAATGAGGCAACCGAGTGCTGGGTGGGCTTGGTTTTCAGCTCACCAGAAGGTCCGATATAAGGCAGGAGTGAAACATGCAGGAAGAAGACATTGTCGCGGCCGACTTCATGGCGGACCTGGCGTACGGCCTCTAAGAATGGCAAGGATTCGATATCGCCAACCGTGCCGCCCACCTCGGTTATCACCACGTCGACATCGGGGCCGGCCATCCGGCGAATCCGCGACTTGATTTCGTTGGTGATGTGCGGAATTACCTGCACGGTGTCGCCTAGGTACTCCCCGCGCCGCTCCTTGGCGATTACCGTCGAATAGACCTGACCGGTTGTGACATTTGCCGAACCGTGTAACTCAGTGTCGAGGAATCGCTCATAGTGGCCAATATCGAGATCGGTCTCCGCGCCATCATCGGTGACGAAGACTTCACCGTGCTGGAATGGATTCATGGTCCCTGGATCAACGTTTAGATACGGATCCAACTTCTGCATTGTCACGCGCAGGCCACGGGCCGAAAGCAGACTACCCAGACTCGATGCGGTGAGCCCCTTGCCGAGGGATGAAGCGACCCCACCGGTGACGAACAGATGCTTGGTTTGCTTCACGGAACTCACGGGACATCAGACTATCAGTGCCCGGGCCTCAGACAAACACGTGGCGCGCAGGCGATTACTTGCCCGCCCGCTCAGTTGCCGCCAGTGCGAGCAATTCTTCAGCGTGTGCTGCGCCAGCCTGCGAATCGGTTAGACCCGAGAGCATGCGCACCAACTCCGTTACCCGCTCCCCACCGGTAACCGGCCCCACACTCGATGAGGTGACCTGCCCATCAGCGCTCTTGACGATCACCACGTGCTGGTCCGCGAAGGCGGCCACCTGAGGCAGGTGGGTGACCACAATCACCTGCGCGGTGCGTGCCAGTCGGGCCAACCGGCGACCCACCTCAACAGCGGCGCGCCCACCGATCCCGGCATCCACCTCATCGAACACGAAAGTCGGGACTGGATCGACCCCGGCCAAGACGACTTCGATGGCCAGCATGACTCTTGAGAGCTCGCCACCGGAGGCACCCTTGCCGATTGGCAGCGGACCGGTACCCGAATGGGGCTGGAGTAAAAACTCGATCTCATCTGCGCCCCACGTCCCAAAGTCCTCGATCTGGGCCGCGGTTTCCACCTTCACTGCAAGCACTGAATCGGGCATTGCCAAAGCTTGCAACTCGCTGGTTACCGCGGTGCCAAATCGCTTACCGGCCTTACTGCGCGCCGCCGACAAGTTGCGCGCCAACTCGATAGCCGATGACCGAGCGGCCACCTCCTGCTCCCCCAGCAGTACCAGTCGATCCTCATCACCGAAGACTTCGGCTACCTTCTCCTTGGCCTGTGCCAGCCAAGCCAGTACTTCGTCCACGGTCCCGCCATAACGGCGCCGCAGAGCGCCCAGGGCACTTCGGCGCTCCTCAACCCAGGCCTGCCGCGCCGGATCCGCATCTATTTGTGTCGCATAGGTGGATAGCGTCAAGGCCGCGTCGGCGGCAATGCTGCTGATTTCGCGAAAGCGGTCACGAACAGGCACTAGCTGGGGGTCAACCTCCACTGCCCGGTCTAACGCTTTGGTCGCACCGGCCAGCACGGACAACACATTCGCAGCGTCGGCGTAGTCAGGCCGGCCGACTGTGTCGTCGGTACCGACCAGGGCGGTATGCGCCGTAGCAATATCTTCCAGCAAGGTCCCCGAATGCACCAACAGCGCCGATTGCCTATCTAGGTCCAAATCTTCACCCGGTAGTGGTGCCACCGCCTCAATCTCGGCGATTCCGATGGCGAGGGTGGCCCCCTGCTGCGCCCGGGCCGACTGTTGTGCGGTCAACTCCTGAATCTCGGCGTGCACCTGCCGCCACTCGGTGTACTTGGATTGGTATTCGGCCAGCAACTTGGTAACAGGCCCGCCCGCATAACGATCCAATAGCTCGCGTTGCTTACCGGATTGGCGCAGTCGCAATTGCTCAGCTTGGCCGTGCACCGCGACCAACTCAACCGCGACCTCTTGTAAAACCGTCACCGGAACGGTGCGCCCGCCAGCAAATGCCCGACTTCGACCCTCCCCCGCTACCGCCCGGGCAAGAAGCACCTGCGCAGACCCCTGCTCAATGTCGATTTCGGCACCGGCTTCACCTAACCTGGCTAATACCTGCTCCGAATTGGCTTCGATAAGTGACCACTCGCCATCGACCTCCGCGCGATCACTGCCATGACGAACCATCTGGGAATCCGCCTTGCCACCCGCGAGCAAGCTGAGGCCGGTCAGCACCATGGTTTTCCCAGCGCCGGTCTCACCCGTTATTGCGGTCAGGCCCGCACCGAAATTGATAACCGCGTCGTCAATTACGCCCAGCCCGCGAATCCGCAAACTCTCGATCACGCAGGGCCTCTGGTGCCGCCGCGCCAGCCCTGCACTGGTAGGTCGAATTTCGCAACCAGCCGATCGGTGAAGGGCGCCGCCACAAGTCGGGCAAGCAGCACCGGTTGGCGGTGTTGACGCACCTCGATGCGCGCACCGTCCGCGACATCAAACATTCGTCGGCCGTCAGCGGATAAAACTGCCGAGCTATGTGACTGAATCTCAAAAGCTATGACACTACGAGGCGAGACCACGAGTGGGCGGGCGAAAAGTGCGTGTGCACTCAAGGGCACCACAAGCAACGCCGCTACCTCAGGCCAAACAACCGGGCCGCCAGCGGAGAAAGCGTAAGCGGTGGAACCGGTAGGCGTGGCAGCCACCACTCCATCGCAACCCCAATGGGAAAGGGGCCGACCGTCAACCTCGACGACGAGGTCGATCATCCGCTCGCGAACGAGCTTCTCGATACTAATCTCGTTAAGGGCCCATGTCTGGGCGACAAGCTCGCCGGCGACAAGAATGCGAACATCGATTGCCATTCGCTCTTCCACGTGCCACCGATGATTGATGACCGCATCGACAACCGCATTGACATCCTCGGACTCGGCTTCGGCTAGGAACCCAACATGGCCCAAGTTGACCCCCAGGATCGGCGCACCTGCGGCCCGGGCGCGCTCAGCTCCCCGCAAGATCGTGCCGTCACCCCCGAGCACGACAACCACATCGCACCCATCGGCGCTGTGCTCATCAGCAGGGACTACTTCGACTTCTGGGATGGCAAAATCACCGCTACCAGCCTCGCGCCACTGGTCAAGATCATCGGTCGCCATGACGACCTTTACGCCTTCGGTATTCAGTGCCTGTGCGACCTGCGCCGCTGCCGCACGCGCCTGCAAGCGGCGCGGGTTGATGACCAAGAGCACCCGCGTGGCAGAAGCAGTCATACTGGCCCCTCCTCGACAGCGGTGCGGATCGCGGTAGCAAGGGCAGCCGCGCTCAGGCCGTTCGCTAGCGTATCGCGCTGATCTTGATCCCCATGTTGCAGCCATAAGAAATATTCGACGTTTCCAGCCGGCCCAGGTAGCGGACTCGCGGCCACTCCCTTAACGCGCATTCCCAATTCGACGGCGGCTCCGGCCACCGATGAAACCGCATCGATCCGCAATTGCGGGTCCCGGACGACTCCTTCTCCTACGGCTTCACGCCCTACTTCGAATTGCGGTTTAACCATCAATAGGTAGTCGGCGGATGGCGTGGAGCAGGACACCAAAGCCGGTAGGACCACTCTTAGGGAAATAAACGACAGGTCCGCCACCACGACGGAGGCTAACCACGGCACTTCAGCAGCACTTAGGGTGCGGATATTGGTGCGCTCCATCAGGTGCACTCGAGGGTCGACGCGAAGCGGCCAGGCCAACTGCCCATACCCGACGTCAACCGCCAGCACCCGCGCTATGCCACGTTCCAAGAGCACCTGCGTGAAGCCGCCGGTAGAAGCACCAGCATCGAGCCCATCCCTGCCGGAAATATCAAAATCGGCAAACGCCTCGAGAGCACCGAGCAACTTATGCGCCCCGCGTGATACATAGTGGGCGCCGTCGTCAATGTCATTGACCACAATGGACACATCGCCATCAACTTGGGTTGCTGGCTTGAGTGCAATCGTGCCGCGCACCTGCACATACCCCGAGGTAATCAGATCACGTGCTTGATCTCGCGAACGAGCCAAGCCGCGCCTTGTCAGCTCGGCGTCGAGCCGGCGCAGCACCATTGCTGGTTACGGACCGGTGCTGAGATCGGCTAGTCGCTGGTGCAATTGCCGATGCACGCTTTCATATACCGCGACGCGTTCACCCTGGGGTAGATCTTCGAGTCTGGTGAGTTCATCTAAGGCTGCATCAATCCCAGCATCGCCGGTCGGCTCCCAAACCGCTAGAGCAAGTTCGGTATTGACCTCTTCGAGAACCAGTACATTGTCAATATCTAGATCCTCGTCAGACACCCTTTGCTCCTTCGTTTACGACAATCACTTTCTTCTTTTTCTTCTTCACGGGAATATCGCTGGGTGCACCGGTAGGAGCATCGGCGGGAGCATCGGCGGGTGCACCGGCAGCTGCCGCAGGAGCCGCCGGCTCCGGCGAGCTGGAACCAGACTTGAGATCAAAGAGCTGTTGCTCCAGCCGCTGCACATGGCGCCTAAGTGCCGCGAGTTCATCCTCGCGAACAAAACCCATTCGCCCTACTGCGCGGTCCACCTCTGCTCGGATCAAGCCGAGCAGCATTTCGCGGTTTTCCTTACTCGTACTCACGAGGTCATCCGCGAGCTCTTGTACCTGCCCCACCACATCGGGTGCCTTGGCGGACATATTCATGCCTTGGTTCACCAACCCCAGGGCGATTTCCTTGGCCTTCGAAGCGGTTACCTCGGTAAGCCCACTCGCCATCTGCAGATAACCACGAAGGTCTTCAAACATTGGATCCTCCAAGTACTGGTCTGGCCCCGGCGCAAAAACTTAAGTGCACGTTACCGCTTATCCCACTGTAGGTCGTGCCATGAGGTCCCAGGCCGTAGGCAGGATAGATCGGGTGCCACATACGTAGGGACCTCGGCTCCGGCAGCGCAGGCTAATTCGCTCGCGCTGGTGACCCCGGTCATCACCAACAAAGTGGGGATACCCAGCCGATTTCCGGCAGCGATATCGGTGTCGAGGCGATCACCGATCATCAACGGCCGCGTCGCCCCCGACCGGGCAATAGCTTCATTAAGTAGTGCTGGTTCAGGCTTGCCGCCGACGCCGATCGGCCGCCGCCCGGTGGCATGTGCGACGGCTTCGACCATGGAGCCATTGCCAGGAGCCAGGCCCCTTGTGGTTGGGAAGGTGGCATCCAGATTGGTGGCGATCCACGGTAATCCTGCGGTGACCGCGAAGGTTGCCTCCGTTAAAGCCGCCCAACTCAGATCCATGCCAATCCCCTGTAAGACCCCAGCCGGCTCATCATCGGCGGACACCACCGGCACATACCCGCGCTCGCGCAAGGCAGCAAAAACTCCCGGGCCACCGATTGCCAAGATACGACTACCCGCCGGCACATGCTCCCCCAGCAAGGTCACCCCTGCCTGCGCCGAGGTTACGACTTCATCTGCTGCCGCATCGATCCCCAACTCGCGCAGGTGCTCGACCACCTCCGCTGGGGGCCGCGATGCGTTGTTGGTGATGTAACAACAACGCACCCCCTGCTCATGGGCGGCCCGAATACCCTCGATTGCACCGGGAACCGCATGTGGCCCGATGTAGACGACACCATCGAGGTCAAAAAGCAATAGGTCGAATAAGTCAGCCAGCTCCTGGCTCATATTTCCTCGATCCCAAAGGTGCTGTCATTTTGGACGCCGGCAATGGGGCCGGTCAGCGGTAGTTGATCGGCCACCCGGGCCCGCAAGGTGGCCTTCACCTGGCTCAACGCCTTGCCGTATTCGGCGCGATCAGGACGCATGACAAATGCCATGGAAAGGTGATCGCGCGCCAAGATGAACTCCTGCTTTCGCCATTGCGACATGCCCATTCCAAAATGCGCGTAGTCATCATCGGGTGCCACCTCTAACAATGCGCCAAAGGCAGCCACCGCATCGTCGTAACGGCGGGCATCGAATACCGCTCGAGCGTAGGCCTCAAGAACGGATCGGGAGCCGGGCTCTGCCTCGAGTAGGTACTCAAGCAACTGCGCCGCAGCGGCGCTATTGCCGGCGGCGAGCAACTCTTGGGCCCGCTGATACCACTCGTACGGACTTCCGGCTGGTTCACCGGATTTGGGCTCGACCGACACCCCCCTATGGTGCCACGCCCACCTGCTCAAGACTCAACGGCTCCGCGCGCTACTGCTCGGCTTTGATTCGCGCCAATTGGCGCACCTCGACCTCCATCGAACTTGCCAATCCGGAGCCACCACGCCAAAACCGGCGCCGCAGTACTCCCTCAACCTTTACCCATTGACCCGGGTCGACTAACGCCAACCGGGCGATGATCACCGGCCGCATTGCCTGACAGGCAATGGTGTCAACTTTCGTTCGACCCCACTGCTCACGAACGGGCCGATCAACTACCACCGAAAACACCGCAATCACGTCACCACTTGGCAGTTGTCGCTGCTCGGTCGTACTGCCCAACCGCCCGATGAGTCTTACCTCATTGTGCGTTCCGGACGCACCTATTAACGCCCTGGGCTGATCGGCCATGACCCCTCCAATGCAAGTCTCTACTCGGGCGCCAATTTCTTTGGTACCAGAGCGCGACATTGCCGCAAAGACAATTCGATCGCATTGAGCGATGGGCTTGCTGTGGACGTCCCAACACTTCACAATGGGCCTGTGGGTAAACCGATAATCACCACCCTTGGCGATGAAGTCTTCGAGATTGACACCCAAATGGGCGGTCACGCAGGGATCACTGCGAGTTACCTAATTAGAGCCAGCAAACCTTGCCTAGTTGAAACCGGAACGGCGCGTTCGGCCCCAATGGTCATCGAATCACTTAGGGAACTGGGCATTGAGGCCGCTGACTTAGCCACGATCGTGGTAACCCATATTCATCTCGATCACGCCGGCGGAGTTGGTGATCTGGCCACCGCTTTTCCCAATGCCACTATCGTCGTTCACGAAAAGGGGGCTCGCCACCTTGCTGACCCGACGAAACTGGTGGCCAGTGCGCACCGGGTCTTCGGACCGGACATGGATCGCCTTTTCGGTGACCTCCTACCCACCCCGGTCGAAAGAATTGTTTCGCTCGGCGACTCCGGAACTATTGATCTTGGCGACGGCCGACTTTTACAGACGTTCCATAATCCCGGCCATGCATCACATCATGTTGGCCTACTTGACTCGCAATCTGGCGACCTCTATACCGGTGATGCAGCCGGTGTCTACGTGCAGCAAACCGCACAGGTCCGCCCTGCTACCCCGCCCCCTGATTTCGACCTCGATCTTGCACTCACTTCGTTGGCTCGAATGCGCGATGCGGGTGCGCAGCGCCTGCTCTTTTCGCATTATGGCCCGGTCACCGCAGTGCACGAGGTTCTGCAAGAGTCCGAGGTTGAACTCCACTACTGGGTCGAGGCGGTACGCCAAGCGCGTGCCCAATCCCCAGATATTGACCATGCGGTAGCCCTAGTTAAAGAACGTGATCAAGCCCGGCATCCTGGCTTCTACGATGACCCAGATCGGGTGCGGACGTATGAAGATCTTTCCAGCGTGCAGGCCAACGTGATGGGAATCAGTCGTTGGCTGGATCAGACCCAATCTCCTCAGTAAATGCAATGCCAGCAAATTCTTCGCACCGCTCAGCCGCGTCAGTGGCACCGTCAATGTCGGAGGCAGCAGCGCGCTCCATCCACTCCCAGGCCTCGGTAGTTCGGCCAACCTGAGCTAGGAAATCCGAGTACGCATACTGCAACCGGGCTCGCGCCGTACCTGGCCGCAACTTCGTGAGCTCGGGCACCTGCAAAGTGATGATGGCAGCGCTTATCTGCCCAAGATCAGCACGTGCGCCGGCCCCAACTATCAGCAACTCAGACCTAGTTTCATCATCAAGCGTCTTGGTATTCGTGGCGCGAATTAGATCCAAGGCTTTTTGTGGACGACCTAGCCCGCGCTCGCAGTCAGCGATCATTGGGATGAATGAATTTGACCCGGTCATGCGTCGAGCCGTGCGCAATTCGGAAATTGCCTCCGAAAACTTGCCCGCCTTGTACGCGGCCACCCCGGCCGCCTCACGCACCGCGGCCACCCGGCCGGCACGGCGCCTCGCCGCCTCAATATGCGCCATCGCCAATTCCACATCATCATCTGCCATCGCTAAGTCGGCTGCGACTAGATGGCGAGCCACTATTTCGGCCAGCCCATCTGGCAAAGTGCGAAGTTCTAGGAGCACTGAGCGGTCTAACTGCTCCGCTGTGATCTCATCGGGGATATGTGGATCGCGTGGCCGATCCGACAGCGGACGGTCCGGGATATATCGGTCAGTGCGCTGGTTATCCGAACGCGGCCGATCAGAACGCGGCCGATCACTACGCGGCCGATCACCAGCCGGACGATCACTACGCGGCTTATCGCTACCCCAAGAATCCGAACGCGGCCGATCACCAGCCGGCCGATCAGAACGCGGCCGATCACTACGCGGCTTATCGCTACCCCAAGAATCCGAACGCGGCCGTTCACCAGCCGGCCGACCCGAAGCAGGCTTGCCTCGTGCCGGGGTACCACCCCTGGGCTTGCCACCAGCGGGCCTACCACCAGCGGGCTTACCACC
>CAJBZP010000109.1 GCA_903960135.1 uncultured Actinomycetes bacterium
ACTACCGCGCTTCGGGTTAATGGGCTCGACAGAATCAAGGTGCTAGAGGGGGTTCCGTACGCAGCAAGTTTGTCGATGAGCACCTCGAAACCCTGCATCGAAGCGGCGGCAACTTTCAATAACGAGCAATCCGCACCAGTTACCCGATGAATCTCAAGCACCCCCGGCCAGGTCGCAACAGTCGGGTCGCGTAGGACGCAGGTGCTGCCATAACAGGCGATGCGCACCATCGCTAGTACCGCCCAGCCGGTCGCCGCAAGATCAAGGCCGGCGTGGTAGCCGGTGATAACCCCGGCCTGCTCCAGGCGTCGGACGCGCTCGCCCACCGCCGGCGGGGACAGGTGCACCCGACGCGAGAGCTCACTAAATGACAGCCGGGCATCGCCTTGGAGTTCGGCCAGGAGCTGCCAGTCGAGTTGGTCAAGGACGATTTGGTCAGGGGCGAGGGCCACGGTGCGACCTTTCATTCAGTAAGTCAGTAGGCGTAATGACTTATGATCTGAAAGTATAATCGACTATCAACCTTTTGTTCCTACTTCCCCCGCCGGTGCTTGATCAGCATTATGTCCCAATGACAATCCACGCAACCGCAGCAGACCGCGAGCAACGAGCCGCCGATACCGGTGGGGCCCCCGTAGTTGAGTTCACCGGCGAGACGCCATACGACCAATACGTGCACACCATGGAACTTCATCGTATGCAAAAGACCCGCACCGATGAGCCTGCCGAGCTCCCCTTCCTAGTCATCTCCCAGGTGATGGAGCTCTACTTCGGCTTGATCTGGCGCGAATGGCAACGGGCCATTGCTGAAATGCGAGCTGACGACATTCTCGGCGCTGTCGTGACCCTGCGCCGCTCGACCTTGCATTGGCAGGCACTGAACGCCACCTGGCCGTCATTTAATGCCATGACGCCAATGGAATTCAATCGTTTCCGCGATCAACTCGGGGTGGCGTCGGGATTTCAATCCTGGACTTACCGGCACGTTGAGTTCCTCATGGGCCTGAAGTCACGCGCACTTACCCGGCTATACGAACCCAATCCCGAGGTCTTTGTTCCGCTCACCCTGACCCTTGAGTCACCGAGCCTTTATGAAGAGGCACTGGCGGTGCTCGCGCGCGCCGGGTACGCCATCGATGCCGATCACCTAAATCGAGATTTCGCCGAGGCCTACACCCCAGATGACTCGGTCCAAGCCGCCTGGGTGAAGGTTTACAGCGAGCTGCCGATCAACGATCCACTGCGCATGCTCGGCGACGTGCTTTCGGAGATCTCACAGGCCTTCCTGGATTGGCGGGCCCTGCACTTGCGTGCGGTGAAGCAGTCACTCGGTGCCAAGGTCGGCAGCGGAGGTTCGTCGGGTATCGAATGGCTTGAGAAAAGCATGTCGCGGGTCACCTTCGATGAACTATGGTCGTATCGCGCTTACGTTTAGCGGCCTAATTCATCTAGCCCCATTTCGACGCAACTAGGAGCCAGTTCGGTCATGAACCTGTCAGAGCAGTATGCCCATGACCTAGATGCTGAGCACCCGTCAGCAACCCGGTCGCAATTCATCCAATTGCCGTCAGATAGTGGCGCCTACCCGCACGAGGCATACTTCGCCGGCAACTCCCTCGGGCTTCAACCAATCACCACGGCCGCAGCGATCAAGGATGTTCTTGATACTTGGTCAAAGCGTGGGGTGCACGGGCACTTCACCGGCGGTGATCCGTGGCTGAACTACCACCAGTATGTGAATGAAGCCTTGAGTCGGGTGGTAGGCGCGCTCCCCACGGAAGTTTCAGTGATGAACACCTTGACGGTGAACTTGCACCTCATGCTGGCTTCCTTTTATCGACCAACCGCCGAGCGACACCGGATCGTCATCGAGGACTACGCGTTTCCATCTGACTCCTATGCTGTCCGCAGCCATGCGCGCCTTCGCGGCTATGACCCAGATGAAGCCATCCTCCGGTTACGCCCGCGCGCCGGCGAGGATTTGCTGCGCACCGAAGATGTGATTTCCGTTATCGAGCAACAAGGGCCGCAAATTGCCACCTTGATGCTCAGCGGCATCAACTACCTGACGGGCGAGCTGATGGACATCGCGGCGATCACCGCCGCGGGCCGCAAAGCCGGGATTTTCGTCGGCTGGGATCTAGCGCACGCCGCCGGCAATGTGCTGCTTTCGCTGCACGATTGGGATGTTGACTTCGCGGCTTGGTGCACCTACAAGTACCTGAACTCTGGGCCCGGTGCCGTTGCCGCGGCCTTTGTCCATGAGCGGCACCTGGCCGACCCCGATATTCAACGCCTGGAGGGTTGGTACGGCAATCGGCTCGAAACCCGCTTCGACATGGCGCCCCTCATCGACACTCCACCGACGGCCGAGGCATGGGTGCTTTCCACCTCGCCGATTCTTGCCATCGCACCGATTCGCGCGTCCCTTGAGATCTTCGACGCGGTTGGCATGCCCGCATTACGCGAGCGCAGTTTGCAACTGACCGATTACCTGCTTTCCCTGCTCGACGACGTCGCGACGAGAGCACCCCTTGAGATCGTCACCCCGCGCGAGGCAGCTCGACGCGGCAGTCAGATTTCCATCCGCATCGACACCGATGTTGCGCAGTTTGCCAGGCGAATGGACGAAAATTGGGGAGTCATCCCCGATGACCGGAAGCCAAACATCATCCGCATGGCGCCGATCCCCCTCTACACTTCATTCCATGACTGCTGGCGCGGAGCCGATGCCGTCTCGCGCGAATTACTCGGCCGATCCATCGGCTAACAGCCATTGATCATCCTCGCAATTGATCAAGGAACTTCGGCCACCAAGGCCGTGGTGTGGTGCCAATCGCGCGGGATCCTCAGCGAGGTTGATATCCCGGTGCGCGGATTGACTTTTGCCGGCGACCACATCGAGCAAGACCCAGAGTTACTTGTCGAAAGTGTGGTCGAGGCTGGTCGCGCAGCGATCGAGCAGTCGGGTGTGCGCATTGACGGTGTTGGCCTGGGTAATCAAGGTGAAACTGTCCTGGCCTGGGACCGGGCGACCGGCGCGGCACTGACACCCGCGCTGTCTTGGCAGGACCGACGCTCACATGTCATCACCGATCAGTTATCGCAGCAGTTACGTGCTGAACTCTGGTCGATCACCGGCTTACCTGTTGACCCATATTTCGCGGCCCCCAAGATGACCTGGCTCAAACGCAACTACCAATTGCCCGCCGACGCGGTGATCTCGACGATCGATGCCTTTGTCACCAGCAGACTCACCGGGCGGTACGCCACCGACTACTCGACCGCCTCGCGGACCCAACTTCTTGACCCAAGGACTTTGCGGTGGTCCGCTACCGCGTGCGACGCCTACGAAATCGATCCGGAATCGCTGCCAGAGCTCTTGGCCTGCGATGCGCCAGTCGGCACCACCGAGTTGTTCGGCGGATCCCTGCCGGTCGTGGGCCTGATGGTGGATCAGCAGGCCGCACTTTTCGCCGAGGGTTGCGACGTGCGGGGCCTGGCGAAGTGCACCTACGGCACGGGGGCGTTCTTACTGGCAAATGTGGGGCCCGACCACCTGCCCTCAACCGCTGGACTGGCGACCTCACTGGCCTGGGTATTTGCCGACGGTACGCGCGCCTCTTGTATCGACGGCCAGGTCTACAGCGCCGGCGCTGGTGTTTCGTGGTTGGCTCGGGTCGGGTTCATCAAGGATGCAACCGCGCTCGATGCCCTGGCAAGTTCGGTGCCCGATAGCGCTGGGGTGATCTTCGAGCCCGCCTTCGCCGGCCGCGGAGCCCCGATTTGGGATCCAGCGGTACGAGCACGGCTCACCGGGCTCTCACTCGCCACCACCCCAGGTCACATCGTTCGCGCATTCCTGGTGGGGTTGGCGGCCGAGATCACCGCCTTGGTGCGCGCGGTCGAAGCGGATCTGGGTACCGCCCTTGAGGTGCTCCGGGTCGACGGTGGGCTGACCAACTCAGAAGTCTTGATGCAATTACAAGCCGATGATCTGGGCCAAGTTATCGAGGTCTACCCCCACACTTGCGCAACCGCACTTGGGGTCGCCGCAGCGACCCTGCGGGGGTTGGCTGGGCCCGGCGCGGAGGCGGCGATCACCGCTGGCTGGCAACCGTCGCGAACCTTTCACCCGATGGCACGATAATCGTCGACGTGGAGCAAACCTTTGACGTCGCGGTAATCGGGGGCGGCGCCGTCGGGTGCGCTATTGCCAGCGCCTTGGTGCGCGAAAGCTTGCAAGTGGTGCTGCTTGAAGCAGCAGTCGACGTGGGCGCCGGCACCAGCAAGGCAAATACCGCCATCTGGCACACCGGATTCGACGCCAAGCCGGGCACCCTTGAAGCCAGGCTTGTCGCGCGTGGACACCACTTACTCACCGAACGCCAGGCTGATTTCGGTTGGCCCCTTGAGCGAACGGGTGCACTACTTGTTGCTTGGGACGCAGACCAACTCTCGCGCTTGGACTCGATCATTGCCAATGCGCAGGCCAATGGCTACTCAAAAGTTGAAGTGAAAAGTGCATCGCAGGTTTATGAGCTGGAACCAAATCTTGGCGCTGGGGCACTCGGTGGGCTGTTGGTACCTGATGAGGGCTTGCTAGACCCGTGGTCAATCGTTATCGCACTTGCCACTGACTTTGTGGTGAACGGTGGCACTTTGCGACGCAAGGCCGCGGTCACCGGAGCAAAGCGTGCGGCCGGCGCCCATGAATTGCAGACCAGCACCGGCAGCGTCAGAGCCACTTGGGTGATCAATGCAGCCGGCTTGAACAGTGATGTTGTTGACCGACTGCTCGGCCATGACGGCTTCACCATCATCCCGCGCCGCGGGCAATTGATCGTATTCGACAAGTTGGCGCGCCAACTCATTACGCATGTGATCTTGCCGGTGCCAACAGCTACCACGAAAGGGGTGCTGGTTTCACCCACTGTCTACGGCAATGTGTTGCTCGGGCCAACCGCGGAGGACCTAATCGATAAATCCGCGACGGGCACGACCGCCGAGGGCTTGGCTACCCTTCTCGCCAAAGGCCGGGCGATCATGCCAAGCCTGATAGCCGAGGAAGTCACCGCCACCTACTCGGGCCTGCGGGCGGCAAGTGAGCACAGCGACTATTGCTATGACGCCTTCCCCGATCAATATGTGCGAGTTGGTGGCATCCGGTCAACCGGGATCTCCTCAGCACTAGCGATCGCCGAGCACGTCGTCGCTGACCTTCGTGAGCGCGGTGTCAAGATGGCGGGCCTGGCAGCCCCGACCACCGTCCAAATCCCAAATCTCGCCGAGTCACGCATGCGTCCGTATCAAGACGCTGCGCGAATCGCAGCGGATCCGGCGTACGGCCGGGTGCTTTGCCTATGCGAACGAGTGAGCCTTGGCGAGGTGCGCGATGCCCTGACCAGCCCGGTCCCCGCGAGTGATCTTGACGGGCTACGCCGACGCACCCGAGCCCTTGCTGGCCGGTGTCAGGGGTTTCACTGCGGCGCCATGATTACCGAGATGACATCCGCGTGGTCGGGGCACTCCCATGCCTGACCTGCCGCAACCAACTGATGAGGATGTTGACGTTGTCATCATCGGTGCCGGCCCAGCCGGCTTGACGCTGGCGCACGCACTCGGCGAGCTCAACATCGAAAACGTGTTGGTGATAGATCGCGACACCCAGCCCGGCGGAGTCCCTCGATACTCCGATCACCATGGTTACGGACTCCGTGACCTGCGCCAACCCCTGCGCGGGCCGATCTATGCGGGCCACCTCGCGCTGCGGGCCGTCAAAGGTGGGGCGCGAATCATGACCGAGGCGACCGTCACCGACATCAACGCGACTAAGCGCACCATCGAAGTCACCGCACCAAGTGGTCGAGTCACGATCAAAGCCAAGGTGATCGTCATCGCTACCGGGTGCCGGGAGCGACCGCGGGCAGCTCGCTTGGTACCGGGCACCAGGCCTGCCGGTGTTTTCACCACCGGTTGGTTGCAGCGCCTGGTGCACCTGCAACACGGTTCACCGGGCAAGCGCGCCGTGATAGTTGGTGCCGAGCATGTTTCGTATTCGGCCGTCTTGACTTTGCGTCACGCTAAATGCTCAATAGTTGCGATGGTCACCGAGCGCTCGCGTCATGATTCATTCACGGCATTCAATATCGGTGCCCGTGCCAGGTGGCGCTTTCCATTACTGACTCAAACGACCGTAACGGGGATCCTTGGCGATCATCAGGTGGCCGGAGTCCAGATCCAAGATGCCAAAGGGCGAATGAAAGTCCTGGACTGCGACAACGTGATTTTCACCGGTGATTGGATTTCGGAGAACGAACTTGCTCGCCGCGCTGGGCTGGTGATTGATCCGGGCACCGGTGGCCCGGCCGTGGATGCGCGGCTCGCAACTAGCGCACCTGGCATCTTCGCGATCGGCAATGTCCTGCATCCTGCGGCCACCGCCGACATCTGCGCCCTCGACGGCGCCCACGCTGCCGCCGGTATCGCCGACTATTTAGGGGCACCCGGTAGTTGGCCGACCAGGTCACTGCGGCTTCGCACCGAAGGCCCGATCGACTGGGTCAGCCCGAACCTGCTGCCCCCGACCGCGCGCACCGCCGCCCGTGGCAAGGTGCTGGTGCAGTTCAATGAGCGCCGCCGGCTACCCCGGCTGGAGATTGTGCAAGGTGGCGCGCGCCTTTGGTCTGGCTACGTGCCGTGGGGGATCCCGACCCGGCCGGTGCCAATCAGTGACTCGTGGCTCGCAGCCGTTTCGGCTACCGGGCCTGACCCAATCCTGCGCGTACTACCCTGACCCGGTGACTTCCCCCGCATCCTTCGTCCTGACCGGCCGCGCCCGGCTCATCGTTGCCAGCGCCCTGATGCTGTTCGTGCAGCTGGCGTTGATCAGGTGGAGCGGTGCGAACCTCGTGCACCTGTCGTATTTCTCGAACCTGATCCTCCTGGCATCCTTCCTTGGCATTGGCCTTGGCTTCCTGCGATCGCGGCGACCAACCGATATCGGCCGCTATGTTCCGATCGGCTTGCTGCTCATCGTTGCTTTCATCTCCGTCTTCCCCGCGAAAATTGAAGGCTCATCAACTGAGTTGATCTTCTTCACCATGGTGCAGCCGACCGGGTTGCCCACGTGGGTCTCGCTGCCGATGGTCTTCATCGTCATCGCTATCACAATGACAATGTTCGGCGAAATCACCGGCCGCGCCTTTCGCTCCTTCGGGGCTTTGGACGCCTATCGCTGGGACATCATCGGGTCAATTGCCGGTACTTTGGCCTTTACCGCTATTTCATTTCTGCGCGCACCATCGTGGGTCTGGCCCGTGGTCACTTTCATCGCCTTGTGGCTGCTCTACGGCGTACGCCTGCCTTGGATTTCCCGGCTAGCGATGCTGGCGGTTGTCGGCCTATTGGTTTTCGAGTCGATTTCTGCAGGGGTTTCGTGGTCGCCTTACTACAAAGTGCACACCGAAACCTTCAACACCGGGACAACAGTCGAATACACCACGATTCAAGTCAATGGCATTCCCCATCAAAATGTGATGGACGTTCAAGAGCGGCTCAAGTCCGAGCCGATGTATGGGCGACCATATGAAAGAGCGGCCGGTAACCCGCTAAACAACGTGCTCATCGTTGGCGCCGGTACGGGTACCGACGTTGCGCTCGCACTTGCCAACGGCGCTAAACATGTGGATGCGGTTGAGATTGATCCACGAATTCAGCAAATAGGCTCACAGATTAATCCAAATAAGCCTTATGACGATCCACGGGTCTCTGTTCACATCAATGATGGCCGCGCGTTCTTGTCTGGCAACACTGATAAGTACGACCTAATCTTGTTCGCCTTGCCAGACTCACTGACACTCGTCTCCGGGGCCAGCCAACTGCGCCTGGAGTCGTACCTGTTCACTGAGGAATCAATGCAGGCGGCTAGAGACCACTTAACTGATCAAGGTGTCTTTGCCATGTACAACTACTACCGGGAGCCGTGGCTGATCAATCGTCTCGCGGGCACCGTCGATGAGGTCTACGGCCACGCACCTTGCCTTGACACATTCACCGCGGTGCAATCCCTAGCCGTAATCGCCATCGGCAAGGAGCAGGGCAATGTGGTGTGTGCCCCGAATGCCGTCTGGGATCGGGCAGCGATTGTTGCCACCGAGGTACCGCCGCCTGCGGTAGATGACCGGCCGTTCCTTTATCTCAAGGAGCGAACAATCCCAACCCTTTATCTCATCGTGATTGCACTGATTCTTGGCGTTTCACTACTCGGCGTGCGTATTTTTGGTGGGCCACTTCGTTCGATGGCCGGTTACGCCGACCTATTCTTCATGGGCATTGCCTTCCTGCTCCTCGAAACCAGGTCCATTACGACATTCGCCCTACTGTTTGGCACCACTTGGCTCGTGAACGCCTTGGTGTTCACCGGTGTGCTGTTGGCGGTATTGGCCGCCATTGAGGTAACCAAGAAGTTCACGGTACCCCGACCGGTGATAATCACCGCGCTCTTTGCTTCGCTGCTCCTTGCGTTCTTGGTGCCCAACTCGGCGCTCCTAAGCCTGCCAATACCAATGCGTCTGCTATTTGCCGTTATCTTGGCCTTCTTGCCGGTGTTCTGCGCCAACCTGCTGTTCACCTCGCGCTTTAAGGACGCAAGCAACCCGACGTCTGCCTTCGCCGCAAACCTCTTCGGCGCGATGATCGGCGGCTGCCTTGAGTACCTGTCGTTGGTACTTGGCTACCAGTGGCTCATCTTGGTGGTCGCCCTGATGTACCTGATCGCGGTGCTGATCGGCGGGCGTTACGCCAAGCGCCTTGTGCGCGTATGACCCAACTGGTGACTCCCGCCATCGGCGTGGTTGCCTACGCGATTACTCCGAAGAGCTCGAACCGATCGTGATCTCCACACCAACCCGCTCACCTGGTGTGCGCCCGGGGATTTTGTCGAGCACCCCCATCAACTTGAACATCAGGCCGTAGCGCTTACTGATCTTCTTTATCGTTGCTGCGGTGCCGGCGGCGTCTTGAATTACGGCGTGTCCGGAAACGCAGTCGCCCTTAATGGACCCGCGCATATCGCATGGAGCTAGCTCCACCGTGGAGTTAGCCCGAATGCGCTTCACCTTGCCCGAGCCGGACTCCGTCATCACATATAGGTGATCGCCATCTCGAACTAACCAGACCGGTGTCGCCACCGGGGTGCCATCCCCACGGAAGGTGGTCAACGACAGGTATTTGGCCTCGGCCAGATTTTCGATTGACATCATGCCCAGTATTATTGCTTAGTTAGGTAACGCCTCCGAGGGTCAGCATCGGCATGCCGTTGCTGATCCTCTCGACTCCTTCGGGCACGGCAGCGCCGATCACCTCGGAGTCTCACCCGGCATGTCCGGCCCGTCAACACCTCACGGTCAGCGGTACGTCACCATCACGATGACCTTGCGCCCGAGGGCGCCAGACTCCTTCGCAACACCGCGACCGGTGACGTAGTACTTGCCCACGAGCTTGTCAGCCTTCATCTGAGCGGCAGCCTTGGTCGCACGTGCCGTCGACAGGGTGAAGTCGTTGCTGCGGTCTCTCGTGCCCTGAACGTATCCGGTGGCGACGACACTCACCAGCGTCGCGCCCTTCGGCACGGACGCGACCGTCTTGGCGAGCGCCGCCTTGGCGGTGGGGCTGAGCCAGCTCGAGCCCGCCGCGAAGTAGACGGTCCGCTCGACCGTGCGCACCTTGCCGCTCGCATCCTTGATGACCCCGATGCCAAGGGAGTACGAGCGCACCGCACCGCTGGTGCAGAAGCCGTTCACCTGCAGCACCCCTGCACCCGTCGCGAGGCCCGCGGGCCAGGTCACCGAGTCGCGGAACGTGCCATCAGCGCCGACTGTGAATGTCCCGAGCAACAACGCCGGGTTCATCGCATAGACCTGCACCGACGTGCC
>CAJBZP010000110.1 GCA_903960135.1 uncultured Actinomycetes bacterium
ACTTCGGCTAACAAATGTGGCTCACCTGAGAAATCTGGTATCAAAACTTCGACATTGGTATTGGGGTTCACTTCCTTGATCACACGAACGGTTTCGGCATAAAGCCAGGCACCTTGATCGGGTAGATCATCGCGGGCAACTCCGGTAACGGTTGCGTAGCGCAAACCCATGGCTTGAACCGACTCGGCAACCCGGCGGGGCTCATCGCGATCCAATGGTGCCGGTTTGCCGGTATCGATCTGGCAGAAGTCGCAGCGCCTCGTGCATTGCTCGCCGCCGATTAAGAAAGTAGCCTCACGGTCTTCCCAGCACTCGTAGATATTTGGGCATCCGGCCTCTTGGCAGACAGTGTGTAGGCCCTCTGCTTTTACCAAGGCACTGATCTTCAAGAATTCGGGTCCGGTCTTGAGTTTGGTACGAATCCACTCGGGTTTGCGCTCGATCGGCACCTCGGAGTTGCGCGCCTCGATCCGTAGCATGCGCCGGCCTTCGTTATCTGAATAAACCGGCTCGACGAGGGTCATGTGATCAGCCTATGGGGTGCAGCACGGCGGGGAGGAACTCGATCACGATCGGCAGTACTTCGGCGACGCTGACTTGGCGCCCAAGTTCTTGGCTAAGTGAGGTGACTTCCGCATCCTTAATTCCGCAGGGCACTATTTGATCGAATCCCGACATGTCACAGTCACAGTTGAGGGCGAAGCCATGCAAGGTGACACCCTCGGTGACTCGTATCCCGATAGCCGCGACTTTGCGATCGGGGCCGCGGTCATCGGCGGGAATCCACACCCCGCTGCGGCCGGGGACGCGCGCGCTGATCACACCAAGTGAACTGCAGACATCAATGAGCAAACCTTCGATGCGACGAACGTGGGCAACAACATCTAGTGGGCTGGGGAGGCGCACAATGGGGTAGCCAACAAGTTGACCGGGCCCATGCCAAGTGATCTTTCCGCCGCGGTCAACCTCTATTACCGGAGTGTCGTCGATTGGGCGCTCATGTGCTTCGGTTCGGCGTCCAGCGGTATAAACCGAAGGATGCTCGAGTAGGAGAACGGTGTTGCCGGTGGCACCGGAGACGACATCAGCATGCACCTGACGTTGCAGCTCCCACGCCGCGCCGTAGTCAAGCGCGTCGGCGCCGAAGCCGATCAGGCGGATATCAAGTGCGGAGTCGGTGGTGGTCATCGCATGCCCAAGTCTGTCAGCACGGCATCGGCCGCCCGCCGCCCGCTCATCATCGCTCCTTGGATGGATGCTGTCTCGCGGTAATCCCCGCAGATGAACAGGCCATCGGTTAACTTCGGGGATCGGGGCACTTGTAGCGGTGGTGGCATTGCGGGTAGTGCGTATGGAATTGCGTAGTGGGTAAGTGGTTCCCACCGATCGGTGCTGACCCCATACATAGCGGCGAGGTGGGTTCGCACCCTGCGTTCATCTTCAACACTTGAGTTGGTGCCGAGGGCAGATGAAGTGATGAGCACCTGCCCTGGTGGGGCGTAGCTCGGTGCAGCATTCGTCATAACCACCGAGTTCAGGACCGGGCCACGGTTATCGCCGTCGACAACGAGGACCCCAGCGCCGTCATTGAGCAAGTCTCCGGTTTGCGTTGCAAGGTGATACCAGGTGGTGACGGAATTACCGGGCGGGATGGAAAGCCTTGGGTTTAGCGCCTTGGCCTGCTGGGCGTCGGCGGCGATAACAACAGCGCGCACCCGAAACTCGCCACCTTCGGTCACTACGAGCCCAGGTTCGGCCTTCTTGACGGTGGTGTTGCAACGCACGGCACCAGCCGGGAGGGCATCGCGTAGTTGTTCTGGGATCGCCTGCATTCCCGAACTTGGAACGGCCGGCGTGCCGGCGACGAAAGACTTGAGGATTAAATCCATTAGGCGACGCGAGGTCTTTAGATCGGGTTCAAGAAAAACACCGGCGAGGAACGGGCGCAGTACTTTGTCGAAAAGGGCATCGTCGATGCCCGCTGCGCGCAGGGCCACGGCACTTGTTGTGTCGTCGCGGCGAAGCAAGGTAGTGGCGGGCGTGCGTGCAACCCGCAAGGCATAGCCGGCAAAGCGCGCTTTACTGGGGAGTGAGCCGGTGCGCGATGCGGCCGAGTCAATGGCCCAGCCCGGCCTGCTGCGCGGATCACCTAACCGGGTGCGCCCATCGGCGAAGGAGACGACGACGCCAGCGGTGAGCGGGCGCAGCCCCAGGGCTTGATGGTCCAGCACTCGGGCGGCTTCTGGGTACGCCGGGTTGTAAAGCTGAAACCCGCGGTCAAAGGTGAAACCATCAATCCGGTCGGTGCGCACGCGCCCACCTACGTCATCGCCGGCTTCTAGTACCAAGACATTTAATCCGTGGACGCAAAGTTGTCGTGCTGCCGCGAGTCCGGCCAAGCCGGCGCCGACAACGACAACGTCGTAAGGCATCAGTCCAAGGCCGCCCGGATAGCCGATTCGATATTTGGGTCCTGCCAGGTGAAGCCCTCGGATTCTAGAACCGCTGGCACCACCCGGATGCTGCCGAGGACTTCGGTTGAGAACTCGCCGAGGGCGGTCTTGAGGGCAAAACTGGGAACCGGCAGCAGGGTTGGGCGGCCCAGCACCCGGCCCATGGCCGCGGTGACCTCAGCATTGGTTGCGGCGTGCGGGGCGGTTAAATTGACCGGCCCGGTGAGGTTCTCGGAAGTCATTAGAAACTCCAAGGCGGCTAACTCATCGCGCAGGGAGATCCAGGACCAGTACTGACGGCCGCTACCCATCTTGCCGCCGAGGCCGAGGCGAAAAAGCGGAAAGAGTTTCGCCCAGGCGCCACCTGCCTTGGCCACTACTAACCCGGTGCGGGCGTGCACGACACGAATCCCGGCTTGGGCAGCGGGGTCGGCGGCGGCCTCCCAGGCGCGCACCACATCGGCTAAGAACCCGGTGCCGGCCGGGTCACTTTCATCAACGGCCCGGTCACCGGTGTCGCCGTACCAGCCGATCGCCGAACCGGCAACGAGTACGCGCGGCTTAGGGTCAAGTTGGGTAATTGCCCGCACGATGGTGGCGGTGCCATCGACCCGGCTGTTAAGAATTTCGCGCTTGTAGTCATCGGTCCAGCGGTGGTCGCCAACACCGGCGCCGGCCAAGTGGATAACCGCATCGGTGCCGGCCATGCCGTCGAGGTCAACGGTGCCGGCTACTGGATCCCAGGTGACCTCATCGAGCGCCGTCACCGGGCGCCGAACTAGGCGAAGCACCTGATGGCCCTGTGCTCGCAGATGGATTACCAGGGTCGAACCGATGAGCCCGGATGCACCGGTGATTGCGATTTTCACTTAGTCACAGTCCGAGCTCGGCCTCGAATGATGCCTCTTCGAGTCGGTGGCGCATTGTGCCTAAGAAGCGGGCGGCATCAGCCCCATCGATAATCCGGTGATCGTAGGAGAGTGCTAGGTAAACCATCGACCGGATTGCGATGACATCTTGACCGGTCGCATCGGTGACAACAATCGGCCGCTTGACGACGGCCCCGGTGCCAAGGATCGCGACCTGAGGCAGGTTGATGATTGGGGTGTCGAATAGGGCGCCGCGGCTACCGGTATTGGTAACCGTGAAGGTGCCTCCGCTGAGCTCATCAGGGCTGACTTTGTTGGTGCGGGTGCGCTCAGCGACATCTGCGATGTGGCGCGCGAGCCCGGCGATGTTTAGGTCACCTGCCCCCTGGATAACCGGCACGAGGAGACCGCGCTCGGTATCAACGGCGATACCGAGGTTCTCCGAATCGTGGTAGGTGATGGTGCCTTCGGTCATATCGATCGAGGCATTAACCTGCGGGAATTGCTTTAGGGCCTCAACCGCTGCTTTGCAGAAGAACGGCAGGAATGAGAGTTTGACGCCTTCGCGGGCTTCGAACTCGCCCTTAACCCTGTTGCGGAGGCTGGCAATGCGGCTGACATCAACTTCGATAACGGTTGTTAGCTGCGCAGAAGTCTGGAGAGATTCGACGAGTCGTTCGGCAATTACCTTTCGCAGCCTCGGCATTTTTTCGGTGCGGCCGCGAAGTGGTGATGCCGGTGGGGTGACTGCGGCTACGGGAGCAGCTGAAACT
>CAJBZP010000111.1 GCA_903960135.1 uncultured Actinomycetes bacterium
CCAAGTTCAACAACCCAAAAACTGTGAATCACGTCGACAGAAGTCACATTGAAGTAGATCGGTGTATCAATGGGAACAACGAGGACATCACTGGAGATCTTGCCCTGGTCTGGATACTCAAATGTCCAGATCCATTGTTGTCCGGTGACATTTACATCAATCGCTTTGGTGGCATTGGGCTGCTGATTCGCCGAAACCGAGCCGTATGAGGACGCCGTAATATTTGCTAATGCGAGCAGGCCCCAGATCACCAAGAACGCCGCCAGCAAGCTGGTGGCCCCTATCCACAGATAGCTACCGATGGCATTTGACCGAATAGCCGGGCTCTCTTGCATCGGCGGCTCATCACCGGTTACTCGACCCCAGCCAAAAAGGCTGTAGAGCAAGATGGTCAAAGTGATCGACATCAGCGGGGCGGAGACGATCGTGAAGACCAAGATGGTCTGTTCAATCTCACTCATAATGTCAGATGCCGGTGCCCCGGACATGTTCATGAAGAACACCACTAGCCAAGCAATCGGAATCACCAATAGGCAAAAAAGCACGAACATCGTGAGAACCGGGCGCACATACGGCCGCGCCAGCCACTCACGTAGCCGGTAGGCCACCTCGGGACGATTGGTGGGCTCCTCAGGCTGATCGGCAGCGGCCGGGCGTTCATCAACTATTGACATCAGACCACCGTTACCGTTCCGCTCATCCAACCACGTTCACTCATCACGCCACCGAAGTCCACATAACCGTTTCCGCACGGGTCCTCACAGTTCCAGACGTACTCACCTGGACCGCCGGTGATGAAGGAGAAGGTGATCTCCTGGGGTTTCGGGTAGCCATTGGCTTCATCCTTAGCAGTGGACGGCACCGCCAGCATCGGCACACTTACAAAGAAACCATCCTGGGTGACTTCGGCAAACTGATGAATGGTAAACGTATGCGCCACATTGTCGGGTTCTATTTCCTTTTGCGCCTTGCCGTTATAGATGGCGGTGCCATCAACGGTGCCGTGGACCTTCGCAAAATAGTTATTCCAAACGGTCGTGGATCCGTCGTACTGCTTAACGGTGATTGTGATCAGCGAATTAGCAGGCAACTGCAACGAGGTGGACGGCCAGTAGAACGGCCAGCCGGACGGGGCGTTCGCACTACGTGGATCCCCGATCCGCGAACCCACCGGCACCGGCCCGGGCACCGAAGTTGAAGGATTCGGGTAAATGGAAAGCTCTACGGTGGCATGGGGCAATTCACCCTGCGGGGTACTAGCGGTGCCGATAACGGTGGCCGCCAAAACCGCGGGCTCCTGCTGATTCTTGCCCAGAAAAAGCACCGAGCCGGCGACGACCAGCACCCCGATCAGCACCGTGACCACGGTCAGTGCTGCCCGCTTACCACCACCGGACAATTTAGACTCCAAGCTTGGTTCATTGTCATTGGTGCCCTTTGCGAGCATTTCGCGACGCTACCATAATTAGGGGACAAAGACTCTAATAATGGAGTGCAATCGGTGAATTCCAAGTGACGAGCAACCTAGGTGGGTTTCTTGGGGCCTGGAGCCTGGATCTATTCGTCCTTGCCAACCTAGCTGGCGCCACCGCTTGGTACCTCTGGGCGGTGAATCGGGTTAAGAGGCAAGGCCGCTGGCCCGGTTGGATGACCACCTGCTTTCTGCTCGGAATAGCTCTACTTGCACTGGCTTATCTCGGCCCAATGTCGGCTTGGTCCCACACCTTCTTTTGGGTGCATATGACCCAGCATCTGATCGTCATGATGGCAGCGGCCCCACTGCTCGTTCTCGGTTCGCCAGTTACTTTGGCCTTCTTGGCCAGTAGTCCGGCGACTCGACGCCGCTGGGTCCTGCCAATCTTGCGCAGCCAAGCCGTTCGAGTGCTGACCAATCCGATCATCACCTGGGCTTTCTTCGCAGCGGTGCTGCTCGGACTGCACTTCACTCCGTTTTACAACTGGGCGCTGACCAACCACGATGCGGATCAATTCATTGAGCAACCGCTCTACCTCATTGCCGCATTTCTCTTCTATTTCCCGCTCATTGGCTCTAACCTGCAGCCCCGCCGGCCGGCACCCGCGATGCGTCTGCTTTCAATGGCGCTGATGATGGTGCCCGAGAGCATTGTCGGTGCTGTCATCTATTTTGCCTCAGTGGTGCTGTACCCGGCGTTCCCCCTCGAACGCCCATTTGGGCCAGATCGGATGGCTGATCAACAATTAGCAGGATCTTTGATGTGGGCTCTAGTCATGGTCGTTGATTCTTTTTGGCTGATGATCGCCGCGGTTGAATGGTTTAATGGCGAGGAGCGGCGAAGTCGGCGCATCGACGCCGAAATTGAATCGGAAATTGCAGCCAAAACCGCCGCCGGAAACTAGTTAGGCGCGCCATTGGTGATGGCCGGATTTCCGAAAATTTCCGGGATTCGCTGAAGGTTAAGGCGATCTAGCGGCCAAATCGTTAGCACCGTGCGGCCCACAGCGGACGCAGCTGGTACCCCGCCATTGTTGACGTCTAGGTGGTAACGCGAATCTCTGGAATTGCCTCGGTTGTCCCCCATCATGAACATGGAGTCGGCCGGCACCACGATGTCAAAGCGCACCTGATCGGTGGGGCCACTGATATAGGACTCATCTAGTGGCACCCCATTGAGCACGATGCGCCCCTGCGAATCACAGCAAGCGACTCGGTCCCCGGAGACGCCAATTACCCGCTTGACTAGATCTTGCCCAGAATCGCTCGGGATCAAGCCGATAAAGGTCAACGCGGTTCGAAGTGCGCTTCGCGCACCCGTTGGGCTTGGCTCAGGGGTTGGCAACCAGCCACCAGGATCCCGGAAAACCATGATCTCACCTCGCTGCACACCGTTGATTCGGGTCGTGACCTTCGCCGCGATGATCCGGTCATTCGGTAGCAGGGTTTGTTCCATTGACGCACTTGGCACATAGAAAGCCTGAATTAGAAAGGCCCGAACAAGAGCTGAGAGCACGAGTGCCGAGACCACGATGATTGCGGTTTCTTTTAGGAAGTGGAGGGCACCACCTTTTGGGTCCGTGCGCTCCCCTTTGCGGTGCCGGCCACCTGGCACCGGCTCTGAAGGTCGCAGCTCGAAGTCATCATCGCGGGCCGACACCGCCATCAGTTAGCCATGCTCGGTGCCGGAACCTGATCGAAAGTATCAGGGATCGAGATGGCCTGAATCCGATTTAGCGGCCACAGCACGTTCATCACTCGGCCCACCACTCGGCTTTGCGGCACCATGCCACCACCGGGATCCCCTAGGTGATAGCGCGAATCAGCACTGTTGGAGCGGTGGTCGCCCATGAGCCACAGTTTACCGGCAGGCACGATGACATCGAAGTTCATGTCACTGGGTGCATCACCTGCGAAGATGTAAGCGGCTTCATCCAGAGGCACCTCATTAACGGTGATGCGGCCAGCTGCGTCACAGCAGACCACATGATCACCACCTACTCCGATCACTCGCTTAACGAAGTCAGTGCTGTCTGGCGGAACCACCCCAATCGACTGGCCCAACCAGGAAAATGCACCGGTGACAAGATCACGCTTAGGGATTTCACCGGCTTCGACGAATGAATCGGTGCCGTCAAATACCACGACATCACCGCGTTCAATTGGGCGAAGTCGATAAGTAATCTTGTTCACCAAAACGCGATCACCAACCTGCAGGGTGTCTTCCATCGAACCAGATGGAATGGAGAACGGGCGGGCGACGAAAGTAGTGAGAAGCAGGACCACGCCGAAAGCGATGATGAAAGTCAGTGGCAGATCCCACCAAGCACTGCGTCGATTATCGGCCATGGTTAAGTCAGACCATCAATTCCGAGTAGCGGCGAAGCAATTTCAAGTCTGAGGGCGCGGCGCTTTTTATTCTTGGTCTACTGCTGGCTCGGCTGCCGCGGGGGCTGCCGCTGCTGGCACGTTTTCACGACGCTCGTGGATCTTTGCCGCCTTGCCCCGCAGATCGCGCAGGTAGTACAACTTGGCGCGGCGGACATCACCGCGAGTTAGCAGCTCGATTTTCTCAATGATCGGGGTATGAAGCGGGAAGGTGCGCTCGACACCTACGCCATACGAAACCTTGCGAACCGTGAAAGTCTCGCCAATGCCTGAGCCGGCCCGAGCGATAACCACTCCTTGGAAAATCTGGACACGGGTCTTGTTACCTTCCACGACCTTTACGTGCACCTTGACGGTGTCACCTGATCGAAGGTCTGGGAGCCCGGTCTTCAAGGATGCTGCGTCAACGCTGTCAAGGGTCTTCATCTTGGGTTCACTTCCTGTAAGCGCCACAGGTCGCCCACGATTATTGGCCCCGTATTGGGGATCGGGAACTGCTCGGTAGTTCGAAACCGGGGGCTTCCCCTGTGGCGGGGCACCCCGGACGTGCTCGCCAAGTCTGCCATAGGCCAGGTCATGCACCAAACCGCCCCGGCATCCGCGGTCAGACTTGACGGCCCCCCTGCTGACCGGTGGCAGATTCAGCCGCTAGATCCGGGCGCATCTGCGCGGTCCGAAGTCGAGCCTGCCCGGCCCGCCAATCTGCGATCTGACCGTGATGGCCGCTCAGAAGTACCTCCGGTACCGGCAGCCCCCGCCATTCCTGCGGCTTCGTGTAGACCGGTCCTTCGACCAATTGCGCCATCGAACCAGCCGCAAATGAGTCATCGGTCACGCTGGACTCGTTGCCTACGACACCGGGAAGCAAACGGGCCACCGCCTCAACCATGACCAAGGTTGCCGCCTCGCCGCCGGCCAACACATAATCACCGATACCGACTTCACGCACCCCGGCCCAGTCGCTGGCAGCCACATAGTGCTGGGCCACACGCGCGTCAATGCCCTCGTAGCGACCACATGCGAAAACCAACCAGGGGTCGGTGGTCCACGCCTGGGCCGCACCCTGATCAAAAACAGCACCCGATGGGGTTGGTACAACCAAAACCGGGCGCACGTCTTTGTTCGTTGCCGCAATCGAATCTAATGCCTCACCCCATGGCTGCGGGCCCATCACCATGCCGGGCCCACCGCCATAGGGGGTGTCGTCGACGGTGTTGTGCCGGTCGTGGGTGAACGCGCGTAAATCATGTACACGTACCTCGATTAACCCGGTGGCCGATGCTTTGCCCAACAGCGACAAAGCCAAGGGCGTGAAGTAGTCAGGGAAAATAGTGACCACATCAATTCGCATCGGCCGGCTCCTCAATAAGGCCAATAGGTGGATCAATTAATATTCGCCGATTGGATAGGTCGACGGTTGGCACGATCTGCGACACAAACGGGATCAGCACCTCACGCCCGGCCGCGGTGACAACCGCGAGTAATTCCTGGGAAGGCAGGTGCACTACATCTTCCACTAGACCCAGGAACTCTCCATTTACTGTTTCGACTCGGCATCCGATCAATGCACTGTCATAGAACTCATCGGGATCCGTTGGCTGTGCCTTTTCATCGCGCTCCGCTTCAAGGATTGTCCCGCGAAGTGTTTCGGCTGCACTGCGGCTTTCGAAGCCAGCAAAGTTGACAAGCAGGCGACCAGAATGCCAGTGAATCTCAGCAACGGTAAGTTCGGCAATGGCACCGTCCGCAAAAAGCACCGAACCGGGAGCAAAACGCTCCTCGGGTTCGTCAGTTCGAAGCTCGACGGTTACCTGCCCCCGCAGGCCATGCGGTTTACCGATGCGGCCGACAACGACACGCATGACTACCTAGTTTGGTCAGCGCTCGGCGACATCGAGGAAGTCGATACGCACGCCGCGACCCTCATTGAGTGCGGTCACGACCGTGCGCAGCGCGGTCGCGGTGCGGCCGGCTCGACCGATCACCCGACCCATGTCCTGCGGATGTACCCGAACGTCAAGGCATTTGCCCCGACGCTGCTCACGCTCACTGACGAAGACATCACTTGGATTATCGACGATACCGCGAACTAAGTGCGCCAGTGCTTCTTCCAACATCAGGCGGTGCCCTCGTCCAGGGCCTCGGTCGCCGCTACGACCTCTACCGCCTCGACTACCGCAACCGCTTCGACAACCGCAACCGCTTCGACAACCGCAACCGCTTCGAGCGCCGCCGGCTCCGTGGGCTTTAAGTCGTCTTCGACCGCTACCTCAAGCTTGGGCTTCTTAACAGGTGTCTTCGGCTCCTTGGCTGCATCTTGGATAGCGGCTTCGAATTTAATCAGCCGACTGACCTTCGGTTCAGCGACCCGCAAGGTGCCCTCAGCACCGGGTAGGCCCTTGAATTTTTGCCAATCGCCGGTCACTTTCAAGATCGCGGTTACGGCTTCGGTCGGCAGTGCGCCCACGCCAAGCCAGTACTGCACCCGAGCCGAGTCGACCTTGATGACACTTGGGTCTTCCATCGGTTGATAGAGGCCAATCTCCTCAATGGAGCGACCATTGCGTGCGGTGCGTGAATCAGCAACGACGATTCGGTACTGCGGTGCATGGATCTTGCCAAGGCGCTTAAGTTTGATTTTTACGGCCACGGTGGGCTTATCTCCTGTTTTTTAGGCGGTGCGCGCCGTTCATCGAGTGGGGACACGACATTCGGCGAAAACCTTGCGGGTTGCCGATTCGGAAGGATAGAGGGCCAACCGGGCGGCAAGACCTCCGTATTCTGCCAGATGAGCAACCACGCCCGGACCACGGGTCATTTTTCGGGTCCGATTGCCCTTCAGTGCCCCGAGTGCGCCGCGCCGGAGGTTGGGTCGTGGTCCGTTGTTTGGGCATCCGTCGATCCGGGTCTGGCCAGTACCTGCACCTGGGGTAGCGGGGTCAAGGGCGGCGAGGGCGCCGCCGCGGTGGCCGGGGTAAAGGGGGTGTCCCACCAGGTCACCCCGCTCGGGCACACCTGCAGTACCCGCAAGCTATAGATCCCGGCGGACTTCGGCCAATTGACCGTCAGCGGAAAGAAAATCGGCTTAACAAATGGCTGCGGCGCCCCTTGAATGGTCCAGGTGATCTGTTGACCGCCATTCGCAAGCCGAGCACTCACGGACGTCCAACCGCTCACCGCGGCCGGCTTTATCGCACCCCAAGGCTTACCAGCAAAAGCAGTGACCTGCGTCGTTCCGTCCTGACCCGTCAAGCAGCCGTGCTGAATCTCCAAAGTAAGCCCACTGGTCTGGCCCGCGACCGCTGCGACGCCATTTAGTTCGATGATTGCGTGCGCATTGGCGGGTGAACTCGATAACAATGCCGAAATTATGACGAGCCCACCGAGCGCTGCCCAAAAAGTAGGGATGCTCCGACTTGGCAGGTTCATGACCTCAGCCTAGTAGTTTCTTGAGCTCCGGGGGCAAGGCCGAGATATCCAAGTCTGCCGGCACCGCGGTTGGTGTAAAGATGCCGGCTTCTTGATCGGCGCGCTTTGCCGGATTCCCGCTGCGGCTCTTACCCTTCGCCGGCTTTATCGCTTTTGCCATTTTGCCCTTGGATTTCTTGCCCCCGCCAAGACCGGGCAGGCCAGGCATGCCAGGCATTCCGGGGATTCCGGGCATCCCCCCTTTACCCATCTGCTTCATCATTTTCTGGGCTTGGCTGAACCGCTCAATCAGGCCATTGACTTCATTGACCGAGGACCCAGACCCGCGAGCAATCCGAGATCTACGAGAACCGTTCAAGATCTTTGGCTCCTGGCGCTCGGCCGGTGTCATTGATTGAATAATCGCGGCCACCCGATCCATCTCGCGGTCGTCAACTTGATCAAGTTGGGCTTTCATCTCGCCCATCCCGGGCAGCATGCCCATGATCTTGCCGATCGAGCCCATCTTTTTCAGCGACTGCATCTGCTCCAGGAAGTCATCGAGGGTGAAATCCTCACCCGCTGAAACCTTGCGTGCCATCCGTTCGGTTTGCTCGGCGTCAAATACCCGTTCGGCCTGTTCGATCAAGGTGAGCATGTCGCCCATGTCAAGGATGCGAGAAGCCATGCGGTCAGGATGGAAGACCTCAAAGTCGGTTAACTTCTCACCGACCGACGCGAACATAATGGGGCGCTTTGTCACGCTGACGATCGACAGCGCGGCACCACCACGCGCATCGCCATCGAGTTTGGTCAGGACAACTGCATCAAAGCCAACGCCCTCAGCGAATTCCTCGGCGGTGCGTACGGCATCCTGACCGATCATTGCATCAACTACCAGCAAGGTCTCATCGGGGCGGGCAGCATCACGCACCGCCCGCAATTGCTCCATTAGCTCAGCATCAATCGCCAACCGGCCTGCGGTATCGACGATGACAACGTCATGTAATTTCTGTTCCGCGTAGACCCGCGCCTCGCGGGTCACTCGAATCGGGTCACCAACACCATTGCCAGGTTCCGGGGCAAAAATCGCAACACCGGCCTGCTCGGAAATGATGCGTAATTGATCCACTGCATTTGGACGCTGCAGGTCCGCCGCCACCAGCAACGGAGTGTGACCCTCACCTTTTAGCTGAAGTGCCAACTTGCCCGCGAGTGTTGTCTTACCGGCGCCTTGGAGTCCGGCGAGCAAGATCACCGTCGGCGGATTCTTTGCGAACACCAAGTTTCGAGTTTCGCCCCCCAGAATTGCAATGAGCTCCTCATGGACGATCTTGATAATTTGTTGGGCCGGATTAAGCGCCCCCGAGGCCGCTGCGGCTAGGGCCCGCTCTTTGACCACCGCGGTGAACTCCCGCACCACCGGCAAGGCGACGTCGGCCTCTAGCAATGCCGTACGAATCTCGCGCACCGTCGCTTCAACATCGGCTTCGGAGAGTCGGCCTTTGCCGCGCAGCCCCTTGATTGTGGCGGCAAGTCGATCGGCGAGGTTTGCAAACACGGGGTCAGAGTATCGGCTGGCTCCGTTACTGCATCGGCTAACCGGCCGCCACTGCCTCCAGCACCCGCCTTTTCACCCCATCGGCAAGGTCCGCTGACAGCGGCCCGCCCCGGGAGTCCACCAGGAAGAAGATATCTACCGCCTCGGACCCCAGGGTGAGGACTTTTGCCCCCGTGATCGCCACCTCAGCGTCAGAGATTGCACCCGTAATGCGGTAAAGCAGCCCCGGCTCATCATGTGCGCGAACTTCCATTGCCGTGGCCCTGGCCGACGTGTCATTTAGTATGTCGACCCTTGGTGCCGCCCGCTCGATTTGACCGGTAGATGCGTAGGCCGCCGCTCGGTCGCGCACCTGTGCACCCACATCGAACGTGTTCTCAAGGGCCAGCCTTAGCCGTGCCGCGATCTCCTGCGCACTCGGCGGATCTCCATACATTGGATGCACCGTCCAGACTTGCACCGCACGCTCATTGGCCGTCAGTACCCGAGCTGCGCGTACCTGCAGCCGGTGCAACGCCAGCACACCAGCGACCGTCGAGAGCAGCCCCAGCTGGTCTGGAGCAGCCACGGTTAGTTGGTAGCCGTCATCGGCGTCCGCCAAAGTTACCCAAACCCCGGTACTCATAAGTGCCACCCGTTGCACATCACTTAATTCAGGTTCGGCCGGAGCCGGGTCTCCGGCTAGTTGGGCATGCACCCTTCGCACGAGGTCAGCTACCAAATCGGCGCGCCACCGGCTCCAGGCCGCCGGTCCAGTTGCCAGTGCATCCGCCTGGGTTAAGGCGTGCAGGAGATCCAATGTCTCTGGCTTGCCGATTCGAGCGGTCACATAATCGACGGTCGCTGGGTCATCTAGATCACGGCGGGTCGCAGTGTCGATCAACAGCAGGTGGTAGCGGACTAAATCGACAATTACCTGCACATCTGCATCAGGAAAACCCATCCGTTTGGCCAACTCATCGGCGATAGCCGCGCCAACTTCACTGTGATCCCCTGGTCGAGCTTTGCCGATATCGTGCAATAGTGCACCGATCAGCAAAAGGTCGGGCCGATGCACATCACGCGTGAACGCACTCGCCTGCACCGCAGTCTCAACCAAGTGGCGATCAACAGTGAACCGGTGAACAGCATTTCGCTGCGGTGCCGAACGCACGATGCTCCAGCCCGGGATAAGTGACTCGATGATCCCCGCTTGATCTAGGGCCTCCCAGATATGCACGAGGTGAACACCGGCGCCTAAGAGGGAGATAACTGCCTCCCGAGCAGGTGACGGCCACGGCGTGGTTAACGGTTCACTCTCCGCCGACAACCTGGCAAGGGTAATTGGCGCCAATGGCAAACCGGCTTGCGCCGCTGCGGCCGCTGCGCGCAAGACCAAAGTTGGGTCCGCAGCCGGTCGGGCCTGGCCAGCAAGCAACACCTCGCCGCTTTGCACCACCACCCCATCGGCCAACGGCACTCGCTCCGGCCCACGACGATTGACCAGACGACGCGACCGGCGATTTGGTCCTTTAGTCAATCGATCAACTCGGTGCCAGGTGGTATCAGACGCAAATGCAATGGCGCGCGACGCCGTGTACACCTGCCTTAGCAGTTCGTCGGCGGTGGCGAAACCAAGGGCGGAAGCAACCCCATCTTGTTCCTGCAACATGAGCCGGTCACTTGATTTACCGGTGACCGAATGCAGTGCGTCGCGAACATCGAGTAGTAATGCATTCGACTCCGGCCAACTGCTGTGCGGAGTATCAGTGACCCAGGATGCCGCAATGGCCCGAAGTACGGTCGCATCACGTAACCCCCCGTAGGCCTCTTTTAGGTCGGGCTCAAGTAAGCACGCTAATTCGCCATAGCCAGCCTTACGGTGCTCGACTAGTTCACGAAGAACCGGCAGACGTTTGATCGCCATCGCGCGCCAGTCGGCAAAAACCGCCTGCGTCAATTGCACGGCCAAAGTCCCATCACCTGCTACCACCCGCGCATCCAACAGGCCGAGGACTACTTTGATGTCAACACTTGCCAACCGGCGGGCCTCTGCCACGGTTCGGACACTGTGGTCTAGGGCAATCCCGGCATCCCAGATGGGATACCAAATTCGATCCGCGATCGGCGCAACTTGGGCAGCAGTGCCGCGATGCAATAACAGCAGATCGATATCACTTCCCGGGGCTAACTCCTGTCGGCCGTACCCGCCGACCGCCACCAAGCACAGATCTGTCGCACCGGCCGCCGCCTCCTGAAAAAGCGCGTCAAGCCACCCATCGGTCAACAAAGACAGTGCCGCACGGCGGCCCGGCCCATAACGGCCAGGCCGCCGCACCAGTGCGTCGCGCTGCAAGCCAAACGCGCGCACCTCCCCCACACTCAAAGTGCTCCCATTACGCTGATCCCAGATGGCTAAAGTGCATCATGTGGCTAAAGTGCATTGTGTGGCTAAAGTGCATCGTGGCCGCGCTCACCGGTTCGTACTCGCACTACGGTATCGACAGGTACGACCCATACTTTGCCGTCGCCGATTCGCCCGGTCTGGGCCGCCTTAACGATCGTGTCAACAACTAGGTCCGCACTCTCGTCGTCGACCAGCACCTCAACACGTACTTTTGGCACTAAATCAACCGTGTACTCCGCCCCTCGATAGACCTCGGTGTGGCCCTTTTGCCGGCCGTAACCCGAGGCCTCGGAAACCGTCAGCCCATTGACACCTTGGGCTTCGAGTGCACCTTTAACATCCTCCAGTTTGAACGGCTTAATGATTGCTGTAACCATCTTCATGACTCCACCTCCGACTTTGTGCGAGCAGCATGACCGACACCAGCGAAAACGCCGCCGCCACCTGACTCTCCGAGTTCATATGCGGACTCCGCGTGCAGTGCCTTATCAATGCCACCGATCTCAGTTTCAGAATCCACCCGGAAGCCCATCGTCTTCTTGATGATGAGCGCCAAGATGGCGGCAATGATGAGTGAGTACAGGAGCACAGCTATGGCACCAACCGCCTGCTTACCCAATTGATCAAGCCCGCCACCGTAGAGCAGCCCATTAACCCCCGCCGGCGCGGCCTCCGTAGCCAGGAGTCCAATTAGCAAGGTTCCAACCAGGCCGCCAACGAGGTGAACGCCCACTACATCCAGGGAATCGTCGTAGCCGAACTTGTACTTCAGTCCGACCGCCAATGCGCAGATTATCCCCGCAAGGGCCCCGATGATGATTGCCCCGAGTGGACTAACCGCCGAGCAAGACGGCGTAATGGCCACGAGCCCGGCCACTACCCCGGAGGCTGCGCCAAGTGAGGTGGCATGCCCATCGCGAATCTTCTCCGTGGCCAGCCAGCCCAACCCGGCTGCACAAGTGGCGATGAAGGTATTCATGAAAACCACTGCAGCGGTGTTGTCCGCGGCGATCTGCGACCCGGCATTGAATCCGAACCAACCGAACCAAAGCAAGGCCGCGCCGATCATTACCAAGGTGAGGTTGTGCGGACGCATCGGGGTCTTGGGCCAACCCACCCGGCGTCCAATCACAATTGCCAGTGCTAGCGCCGCCGCACCGGCATTGATGTGGACAGCGGTGCCGCCGGCGAAGTCGATGACTCCCAGTTTGTAAAGCCAACCACCGGTTTCGGGGTTGAGGTTAAATACCCAGTGGGCCACCGGGAAGTAAACGAGCACCGCCCATGCACCTGCGAAAATCAACCACGCGCTGAACTTCGTCCGGTCGGCAATCGCGCCGGCGATCAGGCCTACGGTGAGGCAGGCGAACATCGCCTGAAAAGCCACGAACCCCATAGCCGGCACCCCAGCTTCGGGGTCATTTGCCATCAACCCCTCTAGCCCGGCGAACGCGGTGACGTTTCCGAGGAGCCCGGCGTTGCCATATGAGGGCGCAAATGCCATCGAGTAGCCAACCAGCACCCAAAGAATGCCCACTACGAACAAGGCACCCATCACCATCATCAACATGTTGAGAACTGACTTGGAGCGGACCATGCCGCCGTAAAAGAATGCCAAGCCAGGAATCATCAGCAGTACCAATGCGGCGCTGGTTAGCAGCCACGCAGTATTACCGGAGTCCAACGCGGTTTCCATGTATGTCTCCCTATGCCAAGTGGTCTCGGCTCCACTAGTGGTTCAGTGGCTGGAGAATGACGTGCGTACGTTTCAGTCGCGCACTAATCGCGTTTCGCGCATGTCACAGCACTGGCTGCTTAGGTAAACGCTGTGTTACAAATCCCCCACGAGGGCTTCGACGAACTCAAGTGGATCGAACAGGGCAAGGTCATCTGGGCCTTCGCCCAAACCAACTAATTTAACCGGGACCCCTAGCTCACGTTGCACCGCCACGACGATTCCACCTCGCGCCGTACCATCGAGTTTGGTCAGTGCGATCCCGGTGATAGCAACGACCTCTCGGAAAACTCGGGCCTGGGCCAACCCGTTTTGCCCTGTCGTGGCATCAAGTACCAAAAGGACTTCATCAACCGGTGATTGCTTCTCTACTACCCGCTTGACCTTGCCGAGCTCATCCATTAATCCAGTTTTTGTGTGCAGCCGCCCAGCGGTGTCGATGACTACGGTGTCGGCCTGTGAGTCAGCACCCGTACGGACTGCATCGAAGGCAACCGCCGCCGGGTCGCCGCCTTCTAGGCCGCGCACCACTGCGGCGCCCACCCGATCGCCCCAAGTCTGCAATTGGTCCGCAGCGGCGGCCCGGAAAGTATCGGCGGCCCCGAGTACGACCGTTTGCCCATCGGCAATCAGCAGTCGTGCGAGTTTGCCGGTGGTGGTCGTTTTGCCTGTGCCATTTACCCCTACTACCAAGATGACGGCGGGACGCCCATCGGCATTCATCACGATGTTGCGGTCCATCGTGGGATCAACAAGGTTTAGGAGTTCCTCGCGCAGCATCTTCTTGATGTGCTCAGGGGTTGTACCCCCCTCAACTTTGACCCTAGTGCGCAGCCGCGCAATTAACTCCTGGGTCGGGCCGACCCCTAGATCGGCGGTCAACAATGTCTCCTCGACCTCGTCCCAGGTCGAATCAGTGGGCTCACCGGCGCTCAAAAGGGCCAGCAGCCCCTTACCTATTGCATTGTTCGAGCGGGCCAAGCGGGACCGCAGCCGATGCAGGCGGCCAGCCGCAGGATCTGGAATCTCGACTTCGAGGATCCCGGGCAAGCCCGCATCGGGTACCTGCGCTGCCGGTACCTGCGCTGCGGGGGCCGCCACCGGGCGCTGCTCGATGACCGGCGCGCCCCGCCGGCGCAGCAGCACCCCAGCGACCACTGCGACTATTGCGACAATGAGGATAAGTACGGCAATACCGGCGTAAATCAGACCTGAGTCCATGGGGAGCATCCTTTCAGAGCACTAGCACCGAGCGCGAACCTTAGGGAGCGTTCAGGCGCTGGCGGTCTCGACATCACGGAGGCGCTGGCCGATAATCTGCGTGACACCGTCACCGCGCATTGACACCCCGTAGAGCGCATCAGCAATTTCCATCGTGCGCTTTTGGTGGGTTATCACAATCAGCTGTGAGCTAGAGCGCAACTCCTCAATGATGTCGATCAACCTACCGAGGTTCACATCGTCTAATGCGGCCTCGACCTCATCGAGTACATAGAACGGGCTCGGGCGGGCTTTGAATAGTGCGATCAAGAAAGCAACCGCCGTCAAGGACCGCTCTCCGCCAGACAGCAGCGAGAGCCGCTTGACTTTCTTCCCTGGCGGACGTGCCTCCACGTCAATGCCAGTGGTGAGCATATTGTCAGGATCGGTCAGGATTAAGCGCCCTTCACCACCGGGAAACAGTCTGGCGAAAACTCCGACAAACTCACGTTCAACCTCAAGATAGGCCTCGGTGAATACCTGTTCAACACGCGCATCGACCTCCTTGATGATGTCGAGCAGATCATCACGCGACTTCTTGAGATCCTCCAATTGCTCACTCAAGAAGGTATGGCGCTCCTCCATCGCAGTGAACTCTTCAAGGGCCAGGGGATTGATCTTGCCTAAAATATTAAGCTCACGCTCGGCTGTCTTTAACCGCTTCTCTTGCTCGATGCGCACATAGGGGTACGGCTCGGGGTTCGGCGCGTCGGCTGGGATTTCGTCACCGGGTACCGCAGGGCTCGGCGGTACCAACTGCTCAGGACCGTACTCGGAAATTAAGACATCACCCTCGACACCGAAATCCTCAAGTGCCTTCTCCTCGAGTTGCTCTATTCGAAGCCGTTGCTCGGCGCGGGCAATCTCATCTCGATGCACACTGTCCTTGAGTAGATCGAGCTCACCAGTGCGCTCACGAATACTCGCGCGCAGCCCGACGAGCAACTGGTCGCGGTCCGCCTTTGCCCGCTCTACCGCCGCCCGATCGCGACTCGCCTGCGCCACCGAACCCTCGATCCGCGTCAATGCAATCCGCGAGGCAGCAAGAATGGCCTCAGCCGTGATCAGTTCGGCAGCTCGCCGCTCGCGGCGGGCAATTGCATTAACCCGGGCCTGACGCTCCGCGTTTGCCGCCCGTTCGAGTTGCTCCGCCCGAACGCCGACGGCCCCGACGCGCTCCTCGCCGGTACGCAGCGTCAATCGCGCATCGACCTCATCTTGGCGGGCGACATTGGCTTGGCTGGCGAAATCCGCACGCCTGTCACCGGCCGGGTCCGCTGCCGGCTCGACTTCAGCTCCAGTCAGCCGGGCTTGCATGGTCAAGAGGCCCTGTTGATCCACTTCAAGGGCGGCTTCGGCGGCCGTTCGGGCCAGGGACAGGCGCTCGGCCTCCGCATGAGCAGAGCGCGCGGCTTGGCCTAATTGACCTAGTTGCTCGGCCACCGCAGCCATCTGAGCGTCCGACTCATGTAGCCGATTGAGCGCACCTTCGGCAAACTCAGCGGCCGACCGTTGCGCATCACGTGCCGCGACCAGGTCGAAGCGTGCCCGTTCGAGAGCATGCGTTGCAACCACTAAGTCACGCGCGGTTTGGTCGTGGGCAGCTTGCACCTCCAACAGACTTTGCTTGTCAGTTGATCCGCCGTGAACTACTCCGTCGGCGAAAATATCGCCGGCTTCGGTGACGAATATCAGACCCGGATGAGCCCGCTGGGCAGCTGCGGCAGTGGGCACATCCGACACCAGCACGCAGTTCATCAGCAAGCGATCCACCACGGACCGCAGATTTTCCTCGCACCGAACCATGCCCCGTAACCATTCACCAACCGGCGGTGCACCCACCGGGGCTGGACCGGCGCCGGCGCCATCGGCAAGTACTAGCGCTGCACGACCAGCTGCTTGCTCCTTTAGGAGTACAACCGATGAGACAGCAGCAGCAACCCCTCGGACTACCACCGCATCGGCAACATCACCAAGTGCCGCAGCCACCGCAGCCTGCGCACCATGATCAATCTGCAGTAAACCGGCCAATGGGCCTAGTACGCCCTGTATGCGCTCGGTCGATGCGATAAGGACGGCTGCGGCATCCTTGCGGGAAAGACCTAACTCGAGCGCATCGAGGCGTGCGGCTAGTGCAGCACGCTCGCGCTCCCCGACAGACTCGGCGGTACGAAGGTTTTCCACGACACTATCGGCACGTTCGAGTGCCGCTAACGCTAGTTCGTACTCCTGGTCCAGCCCCAGCTCTCCTTGATTCAAACCGGCAACTTGAACTTCGATCGCATGGAACTCGCCCTGGGCCAACTCGCCCCGCTCCTTAGCCTCGGCTATCGAAGCTGTCAGGCGTTCAATCTCACTTGATCGGGTGTCAATACGCGAGCGAGCGGCATCGACTTGACCCCGTAACTTGGCCAGGCCTTCACGGCGATCAGCGGCAGCCCGGTCAGCGGCAGCCACCCGATGTTCCTCAAGTAAGAGGGCCTGCTCGACATCTAGGCGCCGCGCCTCTGCTGTGGCTAGCACCTCGCGAGCTGACTCAACCTCGCGACTTAATTCGAACTCCTGCTCCCGAAGCAAGCGTGCTTCAGCATCGATTTGCTCTGGGTCACGGCCAGAGGATTCCTCATGGGCCTCGGGCTGCAAGTTCCGCACCCGCTCGCCCGCAAGTTGCACCAATCCGTTAAAGCGCTCCCGCAGGCCACTTAAGCCAAACCATGCCTCCTGCGCCGCAACTAAGTGTGGTGCCTCCTGCAACACGGCGGCTTCAGCTTCGGCCTCGCGGTTTCTTAGCTCCGCGAGATCTGTTTCAGCCTTGGCCTGGCGCTCCCGCAGCGCCGTTTCGTCAGCGACTTCGGCGGCCAACAGGTTGCGCAAAACAGTTAAGTCATCGGCCATCAAGCGCAATCTGGCATCACGCACGTCGGATTGGATAACAACGGCGCGGCGCGCAACCTCAGCTTGGCGCCCAAGGGGTTTCAATTGCCGGCGCAACTCATTGGTTAGATCGGTCAACCTGGTTAGGTTCGCACCCATTGCGTCGAGTTTTCGAAGCGCTTTTTCCTTGCGCTTTCGGTGCTTCAAGACACCAGCGGCCTCTTCGATGAAGCCACGTCGATCCTCCGGCGTAGCTTGTAAAATTGAATCAAGTTGCCCTTGACCGACGATCACATGCATTTCCCGACCAATACCGGAGTCACTTAGCAACTCCTGCACGTCGAGTAACCGGCACTGCTCACCGTTAATGGCGTACTCCGAACCACCATTGCGAAACAGCGTGCGAGAGATCGTGACCTCGGTGTACTCAATGGGTAACGCGCCATCGGAGTTGTCAATCGTTAATTGCACCTCAGCCCGGCCAAGGGGCGCCCGACCGGAGGTCCCGGAAAAGATGACGTCCTCCATCTTGCCGCCACGAAGTGACTTGGCTCCCTGTTCGCCCATGACCCAAGCGAGTGCATCGACCACATTGGACTTGCCCGAGCCGTTCGGACCCACCACACAGGTCACGCCCGGCTCAAAATGCAGGGTCGTCGAAGAGGCGAAGGATTTAAAGCCCTTCAGGGTCAAGGTCTTAAGGTGCACAGTTCTCCGCTGGTCGGGCGCGGGGAAGGCGCTGAGGACGAGTTGCTCACACCTTATCTTGCGGGCGCCGGCCCGGCCCCTGCCGCTGGCACCGAGGGCAGAAAAAACTGGATCGATTCATGAATTTCTCCCGGCGGATAGGGCCACCGCAGTGCCCGCAGGGCTCACCTTCTTGGCCGTAGGCACTTAACTGCCTGTCGAAGTAGCCGCTCTCACCGTTGACGTTGACATAAAGCGCATCGAAGCTGGTGCCGCCTTGGTCAAGTGCCGAAGCCATGACCGATTTGGCGTGCTTGAGTAGCTCGCGGATCTTGGCTGCCGGCAGGGCCCCGGTTAAGCGCCGGCCACCCAGCTTGGCCCGCCAAAGTGCCTCGTCAGCGTAGATATTTCCGATTCCGGAAACTAAAGCTTGATCCAGCAATGCCCGCTTGATCTCGATGTTCTTGGTTCGCAATCGGGTAATGCAGCCTTCCTCATCGAATGCCGGGTCGAGCAGGTCCCGGGAAATATGGCTGACGATGTCAGGTAGGTGGCCGCCTCCACTGTCGGGCACAAGCTCGGCGGTCATCACCCAACCAAAAGTGCGCTGGTCGACAAAGCGCAGTTGCGGGCCGGCGTCAACGAAATCAATGCGGACCCGCAAGTGCTTCTCATCGGCTGCACCACTTGGTTGTACCAGCAATTGGCCGCTCATCCCTAAGTGCGCTACCAAGGCAAACTGATGCCCAGCCATCGGCAGCCAGAGGTACTTCCCGCGCCGACTCACGCAGCGGATGCGTTGGCCAACCAGCTGGTCCGTTAATGATCCAATGTTTCGCCGCACGGCGCGCGGGTGTAGAACCTCTACCTGTTTGATCTTGCGTCCGGTTACATGCTCGGCAAGCCCCCGCCGCACGACCTCGACTTCTGGGAGTTCAGGCACCTAATTCTCCGAATCCACCAAATTCAGCAAATGAGCGTAGGCGACTTCCGCGGCCTGCTGCTCGGCAAGTTTCTTTGATCGGCCCCAGCCTTCGCCGATTACCTCGGCGCCTACCCGCACCCGCGCGTGAAACTCCTTCTCGTGATCTGGACCGGTATTGCTGACCACGTATTCCGGCAGACCAAGTTCGGCGTTAGCGGCGGCCTCTTGTAATGAAGTCTTCCAATCAAGGCCAGCACCGAGTTCGGCTGAAAGCTCAATAAGTGGATCGAAACGATCATGAATTAGATCGCCGGCGACTTCAATCCCACCCGATAGGTAGCAAGCCCCGATCACAGCTTCCATCGCATCGGCAAGGATCGAAGGCTTATCCCGGCCACCGGTTGTCTCCTCGCCGCGACCCAAAAGCAGGTAAGCGCCCAGATCCAGTTCACGCGCAACGTCGGCCAGGGCCCGTGAGTTCACCACCGCTGCCCGAAGTTTCGCTAATTGCCCTTCGGGTAAATCAGGGTAAGTCCGATAGAGGGTGTCCGTTACCAGCACACCAAGTACTGAATCCCCCAAGAACTCAAGCCGCTCATTGTGCGGGAGCCCGCCGTGCTCGTATGCGTAAGAGCGGTGGGTTAGCGCTTGATTGAGCAGTGCGAGATCAACCGGTACGCCCAAACTGGCGGCCAGTCCGGTCAAAATCTCATCGCGGCCACGCTCACTGCGATTTCGCGAATTGCTCATGAAGTCACCTGCACATAAGTGGAACTTAGTTTTTCGACTAGTTGCACGAGTTCGCCGAATGTGTGAACTTCGCAGATGTCGGAATCAGCGATTGCTATTACCATGCCTCGCCCCGCGGCCTCCTCGACTATCGCCTGCGCCACCAGCACCCAGGCTTGGTCAATTGGGCCAAATGAGGCAAGTGGGGTATCGGGCCGCACCACAAAGGTAACTTCGCTCTCGAATACGCGAGCTAATGCACGAGTTACGGTTGGCTCGGTCATCTGGTCCGCTGCATTAAAGCGGAAAATGTGCGTTGGGTTAGCCCGATTAGGTCGGTTCTTGCGGCACGAGCCGCTAGGCGAACGCACGCCGCGATTTCATTCGGGCGGCCAGCCCCGTGCCCAATTACCGTGATGCCGTTAACCCCGAGCAACATGCCCGCGGCGAAATCACCGGTAGCCGTGCCGGCGACAACCGCCCGGGCCGGTTTGGGGTCGCCGTAGGCGAGTGCCATCTGATGCGCCGCCCATCCCACCGCCCCTTCTATCCCCTTGAGCAAGACATTGCCGGTGAAACCGTCGGTGACGACGACCTGCGCTCGCGCACCAGCGGCTACGTCATGCCCTTCTACCGAACCCGTATAGCGCACTCCGAGAGCGGGTAACCGGTCTTGCATCAAGGTGTCGGCCGCAAGACGAAGAGCGTCTCCCTTTCCGGTCTCACTACCTATGTTAAGGAGGCCAACGGCGGGGTCGGGGATACCCAATGCGGTGGCATAGCACCAGCCGGCCATTGCGAACTGGGTCAAAACATTTGCACTGGCTTCTGGGGCCGCTCCTACATCCACGAGGACAACCGGGCCCAACGTAGCCGGGAGCACGACGGCTAGTGCCGGGCGCGACATCCCGGTGACACGTCCGCACGACAAAACGGCGGCCGTTACCGCAGCACCACTATGACCAACCGAGACCCAAGCATCAACGGCACCAGCCCCAACCGCGCCGGCTGCGATGAGCACACTGACATTTGGATTGGTGCGCACATAGGACAACGGGTCGCCAACCATCGGCACGCCGCAACTCGCGCTCAAAACAGTCAAGCGCGGGTGCGCATCGAGGTCAATACCGCGAGCGGAGAGCAACTCACCGGCAAGGGTGGGCGGGCCCACGAGGACGAGGTCGATGTCGAGTGCGTCCAGATCCAACGCCGCCACGGCATCGGCCACGACCTCGGGAGCACCGTCGCCGCCCATGAGATCAAGGGCGACGCGGGCCATGATCAGACGTCCAGCACGCGTCGCTTGGCGTAAGTGCCGCAAGTTGGGCACGCGGTGTGCGCCAAACGCTTTTCTTTGCAGCGAACACAGGTCACCAGAGTCGGCACCGTGGTCTTCCACTGCGAACGACGATGGCGGGTGTTAGAGCGCGAGGTTTTGCGCTTCGGTACTGGCACGGGGTCCTCTTTCTTGGGTTAACTTTGGTCTTCGGTTGCGTCTGGTAGCTCCAAGGCGGTAAGGGCCGCCCACCTTGGATCAAGCTGTTCGTGCAGGTGCCCTGGGTGGTCGTCAAGGCGGACTCCACAGACCGAGCACAGGCCTGCACAATCGCTTTGACACACCGGTGCCAGCGGAAAACCCAGCACCACTGCGTCCCGCAGCGTGGCCTCTAGGTCGATCATGTCGTCCTGAAGCCTCGGTAACGGGTCTTCGTCGTCATCAACTAGTTCTTCAACCACCGCGCCCCGGGCATCGGTTGCGGGATAGACGAACAACTCGCTGAACTCAACCACCTCATCCCAGTCCAGCGGATCTAGACACCGAGCGCATTCCGCGTCGACATGCACATCCGCTGATCCAGAAACCAACACCCCTTCCAGCACCGATTCCAGTCGTAGATCAAGCTCAACTGGCGACTCAGGAAGGACCCTTGCTAGTGCGACGCCCATATCAACCGGGCTGGGCACCGTTCGGGTTACCGTGATCATCGACCCAGCCCGCCGTGGCAGGTTGAGCGCCCGCGTATCAAGCACAAGCGGGCTACTCGGGTCGAGGCCGGTCACTGCACCCCTGTCGGATTAGCAAGGTTGGTAAAGGTAGAACACCAGCTGTTGGCAAAAGGATACCCGCAGCACCCTACTGCCAACCCCGGCAGACCTAAAATCGGACAAATCGCCCAAGTACGCTCAGGCTAGCTCAGCGCTGGTCGTCGTAAATCTCGTCCAGCGCTGCGTGCGAGGGCTCGGGGGCTAGATCCTCATAAACCTGGGCCCGCAGGCGCTCGCGGCCCCGGTCCACGGTCTGCAGGGTCTTGTTCAGCGCAATTTCAAAGGTGGCCAATTTGGCATCGATGTAATCATCGGTCTCCATGCGCATGCGCGCTGTCTCTTCGGCCGCTTGGGCCCGCATTGCTTCAGACTCCCCAACCGCCGCTAAATAAACCTCATGTTCGGTGACCATTCGGTCGGCTTCAGCCCGAGCTCGCTCCAAGAGCCGGTCTGCTTCGCGGCGGCCATCTTGTACTACCGCCTCGCGGTCAGCCAGTAATTCATCAGCGCGCGCAACGGACTCGGGCAGCAATTGGCGAATTTCGTCTATCAGATCTAGTACCTGGGCCCGGTTAACCAAACAAGATGCCGAAAGCGGCATTGCCTTAGCGTCTTCGATCAGGACGGCGAGTTCGTCGAGCCGTTCTTGGACGTCCAAAACTTCTCCTTGTACTAGCCGACCATTTCAGCCTATTGTGCCCGAAATCTTCGCCCGGAGCCGCTCCAACACGAGGTCGGGCACTAGTCCGGTCACATCGCCCCCGTAAGTGGCAACTTCCTTGACCAAGCTGGACGACAAATAGCTGTACAGGGGATTCGCCGAGATGAAAACGGTTTCTACTCGGGTCAGGCGATAGTTCATCTGCGCCATCTGTAATTCGTAGTCAAAGTCGCTTACCGCGCGAAGCCCCTTGACGATTACCTGCGCATCATGGTCGCGGCAGTAGTCGACGAGAAGGCCATGGAAGGAGTCGATCTTCACGTTCGGCAGTGGAGCGACCACAGCGCTTAACATCTCGATGCGCTCGGCGACGGTGAATAAACTCGACTTCGTCTTATTGATCAACACCGCGACTATTACTTCGTCTGCCATTTCGGCCGCCCGCGCAAAAACGTCAAGGTGCCCATTCGTGCAAGGATCAAATGACCCCGGGCAGACCGCTCGGCGCATGACCGGCTCCTAACTTCTATTCGGGCAGGTTTTCAGGTACTTGACCGTACCAAAGAGTGGTATCACCGTGTCGGCGCTGCTGCAGAACCATCCAGTGGCCAGGGAGCGGACACTGCCCGCCCTCGGTAGGCCGTTCGACTACTACCAACGCCCCGCCGGCAAGTAGTAGCTTGCCTTGTAAAGACATCAGCACCGAGGCGATGTCAGCGGCGGCTACTTCGTAAGGCGGGTCAACCAAGACTAATTCGAAGTGCTGGCCCCCGATCCGACCAGCTACCGAGTCAACCTCCCCAACGACCAACTGGGCACCAGGTAGCGCAACCGCCTCGATATTGGTTTCGATCACTGCACTTGCTGTGCGCGCCCTCTCGACTAGCACCACCAAGCGCGCGCCGCGGCTCAGGGCTTCGAGCCCAAGCGCCCCCGTTCCCGCATATAGATCAAGTACTGATACCTCCGACCAGTCAATGCCGGATTTTAAGAAGTGAGCGGAGACCGCGGAGAACATGGATTCACGAACCCGATCAGACGTGGGACGGGTTCCTTGCTTTGGTACCGAAAGGCGCCGCCCCTTGGCCGCTCCCGCGATAATGCGAGTCACGCCTTCTCCAAGAATTCCGCCTGCTCATCGGAGGTGAGCGCACTAATCGCAAGCTGCAAATCCAAGTGCGCCAGTAACTGCGGATCAGCGTCGATGACCGCATGCGCAGCCGCCCGCGCACGCTCGATGATGTCTTCGTCGCGCACCACCTCAAGGAGTCGCAGTGAACTGCGTCGGCCAGATTGCATCGAGCCAAGGACGTCGCCTTCGCGCCGCATCTGGAGATCCAACTGCGATAACTCGAAGCCGTCCGTAGTTGACGCAACAGCCAGGAGCCGCTCGCGAGCCGGGCTCCCCGCATCGGCGTCGGTTACCAGCAGACATAGACCGGGGAGGGCGCCGCGTCCTACTCGGCCACGTAATTGATGGAGTTGTGATATCCCGAACCGATCAGCATCGAGAATGATCATGGTGCTGGCGTCTGGCACGTCGACCCCGACTTCGATGACCGTGGTCGCAACCAACACATCTATCCCATCCGGGTGCGAGATATCGGCAAACCTTGCCATCACATCTTCTTTTTCATCGCCACTCATTCGACCGTGCAACATCTCGACTCGAAGACCCGGCAGCTCGCGAGTGAGGGTCTGTGCAACTTCAAGTACTGATGCGATCGCAGTCTCACCGGACTCAAATTCAATATCGTCCTCAATGCCGGCTCCGCCAATGCGCGGGCACACTACAAAGATCCGATGGTTTTGCGCAGCCTCTTCTTCAACCCGTTGCCAGGCGCGCACCAGGTGCCCCGGCTGTTCACGAGTTGAGATGACATGGGTGGCGATCGGAGTGCGTCCCGCTGGTAACTCTGACAGCGTGGAGATATCCAAGTCGCCAAAGACGGTCATCGCGACGGTACGCGGGATTGGGGTGGCCGTCATGACGAGCACATGCGGTCTCGTGCCATCACGAGCTTTTGCCGCTAGTGCCGCCCGCTGCTCGACCCCGAATCGATGTTGCTCATCAACCACCACCAGGGCAAGATCCCGGAACTCCACGGTGTCCTGAATTAGTGCATGGGTGCCAACCACGATCCCGGCATCACCAGTGATTACATCGAGTAACTCAACCCGGCGCTGCGCTGTGCGCTGTGAGCCGGTCAGTAGAGCCACCCGAGTGCCGTCAGCGGCCCCGCCGAGGCGCCCGCGTTCAGCCAACGGACCCAGGAGTGCACGAATAGATCGATAATGCTGCGCGGCCAACACCTCGGTGGGCGCCAAGAGCGCGGCCTGCCCACCCGCGTCGACCACCGACAACATCGCCCGCAATGCCACAATCGTTTTACCGCTGCCAACGTCACCTTGGAGCAGTCGGTGCATCGGGTGGGTGCCTGCCAGATCCCGAGCGATTTCCTCGCTGACCGAGTCCTGGCCGGCCGTTAGGACAAATGGCAGACGCTTATCGAATGAAGTGAGCAGCGGTCCATCAACCACCGAACGTGGGGTCGCCGTTAAATGGGACATTTCCTGACGACGCTGAGCAAGTACCACTTGCAGCACGAACGCTTCTTCGAACTTGAGCCTTGCCTGTGCGGCGGTGACTTCTGTGAAATCCGTGGGTCGGTGAATCAGGTGCAAGGCCCGCGTCAGGTCAAGCAACTTCTCATCGGATAAAACCGCTTCAGGGATCGGGTCAGCAACCTCCCCCAACGTATCCAGAACCATCCGCACGGCGCCAGCTAGCTGCCACGAGGTCATCGACCCCGATGCCGGATAGACCGGAATCAACTCACCGGCGAAGGCCGCGATTGCTTCGGGATCGTCGTTGACCCCGTCGGGGAACAACAGGCATTGTGGGTGCGCAAGCTGCCGCTTATTTCGAAAGGTCGAAACCTGCCCCGAGAACAAGCCGCTGCGCGCAGGGCGCAACTCACGTTCACGCCAGGCCTGATTGAAGAAAGTCACCGACAGCCGGCCTTTGCCGTCGGTTACCACCGCCTCAAGAATGGAGCCGCGCCGCTGTTTCATCGGCCTGATAGTCACCTGCTCGATTTCGGCAAGGACGGTGACGGACTCACCGTCACTCAAAGTTGCTAAATCTGTTAGTTCACCACGCTTGGCGTAACGGCGCGGATAGTGCCGTAATAGGTCATTGACTGTGACCATGCCGAACGACTTGGCGAGCGCGGTCGCCGTCTTGCCGCCCACGACCTTGGTTAACGGGCGTTCTAGGTCATCGGATGTCATTCGACGCCGATGATCAGCGGCCAAAGCGGTTGCCCACCGTCATAGCAACTGATGTCAACCAACGGAAACTCACGCTGCAGCCAATTTGGAATGCCCTCGGTGATCTCGTCGCCCGCTTCTAACCCGGTGACCAAGGTGACGAGTTCGCCGCCGACCGCGAGCATGCCAAGGAGGATTTCGCGGACCACCGTGACAACATCCTTGCCAAGAACCACGATGTCACCGTCTACCAGACCAAGAACATCCCCGACCTGGCACGGACCAACCGTGGTCAGTGCCTCACGCACGGCAATGGTCACAGCGCCATAGCGGGTAGCGCCGGCGGCTCGGGTCATGGCGACGACATCGTCTTCGAATCGCGCACCGTCTTCCTGCACCGCGATTGCGGCAAGAGTCTGCACGATTGACCTGGTTGGAATAACGGAAACTCGTAACTCTGCAGCGCGGGCTTGCTCCGCCGCCACTTCGGCAACCGGCCAGGTGTCTTTGTCACTTGGTAACAGCACTACTTCTGTTGCTCCCGTCGCCTTGATGGCATGCAGCAACTCGTTCGTCGATGGGCGCTGCCCGGGTTGCGCGGGGACGATAGTGACTCCGAAACTTTCCATCAACGAGGCGGTGCCCGGGCCATGCGCCACTGCTACCAGACCACGACCTAGATGGTCCAACACCACATCGGCAACCTCTAGGTGGGTTATCCGGATTCGGTGCGGGCGACCAGCGGCCATCGCTGCCTCAACTGCTGCACCAGCATCGTCAACATGCACGTGCACATTCCACAAGCCCTCACCGCCGACAACCACCAAGGCGTCACCGAGTTCACCCAGCCGTGCCCGCATGAGCTCAACAGCCGGGGCGGTGGCATCTAGGAGAAACATCACTTCATAGGCAGGCCCCGCGTAATGCGCATGTGGTTCTTTGTCGACCGCACGCGGCAATGGCAAATAGGCGGCGGGCGATACCCGGCGCACACCGGTAACAACCCCGGCAAGTGCATCGAGGATCACCACATAGGCACGGCCGCCCGCATCCACGACCCCGGCCCTGCGCAGAGCTTCCAAGAGTTGCGGTGTTTGATCCAGCGCCTGCTGGGCTGCCGTGGCCGCGCGGGTAACGACGGCGCCGACTGCGACTTCGCTATCTGATCGAACGGCGGCCACCGCCGCCTCGGCTGCCACTCGAGCGACGGTCAAGATGGTGCCCTCAACCGGCTTGGCCACGGCCGCATAAGCCATATCAGCGGAAACCTGCAGCATCTCGGCGATATCGGCGCCAGAGACCGGCCGATCCGCACCCACCCGTGCAAGGACTTCACTGGCCCCGCGAAAAATCTGGGAGATGATGACCCCCGAATTACCCCGAGCGCCCAGCAAAGCACCGTGTGCCAGGGCCCGAGCCACACTCGAACGTGAGTGCTGGGGCTCGTCAAGTGCCTGATCAATATCTTGGCAGGCCGCCTCCATCGTCAAATAGACGTTGGTGCCGGTATCGCCATCTGGCACCGGGAAGACGTTGAGGGCATCGATCTCGGCGCGGGCCTCCCCGAGGGCGGTCAGCGCCGCATATGCCCAGGTCTGGATCCCCCGCGCGTCCAAGTCATCGACCAATTGCACCACCCCCCGCCCCACTAGCTTCGGTCGGCTTAATCCGCACCCCGATCCACCGCCCGGTTCGGCCGGGTATGGCGGGCCCAAAAACCGTCCCGATTTGGGGCCGGGCCACCTTGTCGGCTACCCTTGGGCGGCTGTCCACACGGGCAGCCTACGACCCGAATCGGGCCACCCTCGGTAACCACCGAGTCTGGCAAGTGTCAAGAGGAGTTCACGGTGGCTGCCAACTGCGACGTCTGCGGCAAGGGCCCGAGCTTCGGGTACAGCGTTTCCCACTCACATATTCGCACCAAGCGGCGCTGGAACCCAAATATTCAGCGGGTTCGCACCCTGGTGGGCAAGACCCCAAAGCGCCAAAATGTCTGCGCTTCCTGCCTTAAGGCCGGCAAGGTCGTGCGCGGCTAAGTTCTTTCCCACGAGAAGGCGCGGGGTTATTCCCGCGCTTTTTTGTTTGCCCGGACAACGAGCGACCCGCTCAGATGCTGCGGTTACCGGTAATGCACGTGACCGCCTACCGCCTCACTCCAAACCCCGTCAACGCGCACCCCTGCGCCCACATCGCCCACATCGCCCACATCGCCCACATCGCCCACATCGCCAACAGCGCTGACCACCCCGATCGGCGTGAACCCCTTGGGTAACTTGGCTTTCGCCGGGAAAGTAGCTAGCAAGGCATGGTCATCGCCGCCGGTCAGCATCCATTCGCGCGGATCCACGTTGTAAGCCGAAGCCGCACCCTGCACTGGCTCGGGGATCTCCCAAGTCGACGTATCAATCTCAATCACCAC
>CAJBZP010000112.1 GCA_903960135.1 uncultured Actinomycetes bacterium
GTTTCCGCCAGCGTCTCGACTGCCTCAGCGGTCGGGGCTGGTCGCACCCCGCGAGCAAGTGGGTCCTTCCAGCCGATCTTGCCGAAGCGCGCTGTCAACGTTGACCAGTCGACTGTGCCTTCCCAGAACTTCAATACCGCAGCAACGGGGCGTTGCGCATCGCCGCCAACGAATTCGAAATACCGAGTGGACATCTAGCCCCCTCCCATCCGATAGGACTTGTAGTCCGATGCTCATAGTAAACACACCGACTGACAATCGGGTCCAAGGGTTTGGGAAGGCCACTCTTGGGGCTCGCGGTCTGCAGGTTCCTTGCACATGCGAACCCACGCAGCGCAACACCGCCGAACACGAGAACAAATATTGCGATTCGCAAAACACGAGGACACCAACCGGTACTCAGGTAAAACACAAGGAACAAAACTCAGGGTGATTCACCAGGCGAACGAGGACTTGTCAAGATGCAGCGGCCTCCCTGGAGGTTGTCGTTACATGCCAGTTGTGCGCGCAGCATCCATGCGATCCGCGACTTGTCGGCCGTGATCGTCAGCAGCATGGGTGTACTTCAGCGCGGCGTTGACGCTGCTGTGGCCGAGTCGGGCCATGAGGTCTGCGAGGGTAGCTCCGGATTGCGCTGCAAGAACTTGGCCCGTGTGTCGGAGGTCGTGGATGCGGATGTCTGTTCGCCCCATGTTTCGCAACGCTTTGGTAATGGCAAGTTGCGCAGCTCCATTGATGGTAGACGTGGCACATCGGTCTATTTCACCCTGAGAATCTGACTCGGAAGACAAACGAATAGGTGTATGGGGGGCCTTAATGCAACAGTGCCCCAAAACCTCCATCGACGATCTGGGTAAGACAGTCTTATGCGCACGGTTCACGGCAACCACCTGGGATAAAGGGGGACATGAGTGAACTTGTGAGGTACCGAGGGGGTAGCACCGTTTAAGAGGTGAAGGTCTCGCGCAACTGCGAGTTTTGGATGCGGCTAGGGGCTGATCGGGTGGGATCAACTTCGCTTGGCGGTGCTGGCTGATACATGAGAGGGCATGGGAATGACGAACTTGGAGCAAGCCCGACGTCGATCTGCCACGCCGAAGTCCTCCTCGGGTGACCTGTTGACCGTCGAACAGGCGGCTGACTACCTGAACATCACGGACCATTTCGCGCGTCGGCTCATCAGGGAGAGGCGGATCCCCTTCCTAAAAGTTGGTCGGCTAGTGCGTCTGCGCCGCTCGGACATCGATGACTATTTGGTCGGGCGATTCGTCCCCGCAGTCCGCAGGTAACGGGCGAACGCGAGCAATAAGCTCCATATTTCTTGGCACTGAACGTCCATTTGTACGGCAAATTCGTCCTGCTGCGAGCCTCTAGCCCCTAAATGCTGCCTGATCCCATAGGCGCGACACGCCGTGGCGTGCCACCTACGTGCCACTAAGTGAGCACATTTGGGCCCAAATCAGGAGGTTTGAGAAATATCTGAAGATCCGAAAAATGCGAAAAACCCTTTATTCGCAAAGGGTTTTCGGTGGAGCGGGTGACCGGGATCGAACCGGCATGGCCAGCTTGGAAGGCTGGGGCTCTACCATTGAGCTACACCCGCGAACAACTTGTGCAGTCTAGCCAGACGCTAAGGCTGCAGTACTGCGCGATTGTCGAGGCGATTGTCGAGGCGATTGTCGACGCAAATCGGTTGCCGATGGGCGCACCCATGAACTCGGTAACAATTTGCCCCCCGAGTGGACTCCGCCCGCAGGTATGGCTATCCTTACTAAGGTCAACCTAACCACTTCTGACCTAGGAGCTTGATGTTCGCCAATTTCCTCATCGGCCTGCGCGAGGGCCTTGAGGCCGCATTGATCGTCGCCATCTTGGTGGCCTACCTAGTCAAACTCGACCAACGGTCGCAGCTCTCGCGGATCTGGACCGGGGTCGGCGCCGCGCTTGGCCTTTCAGTCCTGGTGACCGTGCTCCTGGTCCTCACCGGCAGCGCATTGGAGCCGCGGGCGGAGCAACTATTCGCGGGCACCATGAGCCTGCTCGCCGTTGGCCTCATAACGTGGATGATCTTTTGGATGGCGGTGCACGCCAGATCACTGAAATCACACCTGCACGGTGAAGTCGATAAGGCATTGGTGAGCAGTTCTTGGGCCTTGGGCGTAGTTGCGTTCGTGGCGGTGGCCCGGGAGGGCCTTGAGACAGCGCTATTCGTCTGGGCGGCGGCCCAATCGAGTGCAACCGCGACCGCCCCCTTCATCGGGGCGCTCTTGGGCCTGGCGGTGGCGGTGGCGCTGGGCTTCCTGCTCTACCGCGGCGCCCTGAAGGTTGACCTGCGCCGGCTGTTCCTTTGGACGGGCATCGCGCTGATCATCGTGGCCGCGGGCGTCTTGATGTATGCGGTGCACGAACTCCAAGAGGCCGGGGTGCTGCCTGGTGAGGAGTCGGTGGCCTTTGACGTGAGTTCCGCGGTGCCGAAGGAGAGCTGGTACGGCTCGCTGCTCGCGGCCATTTTCAACTTCCGGGCGGTCACCAGTTGGCTCATGGTGGTGGCTTGGTTCGCCTACGTGATTCCAACGATGGCCTATTTCTTGGTGCTCGTTAATCGCAAGTCTCCGGCACCGGTCAATTCCGCAGCCTGATTTTGGGCGCAAGGCGCGAGCACCTAGACTCGGCGGGCCAGCGCGGGGCGTAGCGTAGTGGCTAGCGCGCCTGCTTTGGGAGCAGGAGACCGGGAGTTCGAATCTCCCCGCCCCGACAACCGTTAGCCCAACCACGATGGAATGAGCAGCTGTGAAGAGTGACATCGAGACCTTGTCGCCGACCCGGGTCAAGTTGACCATTGAAGTCCCATTCGATGAGCTCAAGCCGAGCATGGACATCGCCTACTCGCGCATCGCCAAGCAGGTCAACGTACCGGGCTTTCGCAAGGGCAAGGTGCCGGCTCGCGTTATCGAGCAGCGGGTAGGGCGCGGCGCGGTAATCGAGGAGGCCGTCAACGACGCGCTGCCGAAGGCCTACGAAGAAGCCGTGCGCGCGAATAACGTCAAACCGATTGGCCGCCCAGAAGTTGATGTCACCTCGATGGAGGATGGCCAGAATCTGGCCTTCACCGCAGAGGTCGACGTCCGCCCGGAGTTTGACCTGCCGGATTTCTCCACCCTGCGTATAGAGGTTTTCGACGCCGAACCCAGTGACGAAGATGTGACGACCCAGGTCGATGCGCTCCGCACTCGCTTTGCGACGCTGAAGGATGTGGATCGGGTTTGCGCAGACGGCGATGTGCTGCTCGTCGATATTTCTGGGGCCACCGATCAAGGAGATGCGGTCGAGGATCTCTCGGGCACGGCCTTGTCATATGAACTCGGCACCGATGGCATGCTGCCGGGATTCGACGATGCCGTGCGCGGGGCCGCCAAGGATGAAACCCGCACCTTTGAGTTCACCCCGGAAAATGGCGACTGGACCGGAGTTCCGCTCACCGTGACCGCGGTGGTGGCCTCGGTGCGCGAGCGCGAGTTGCCGGCACTTGATGATGAGTTCGCGCAACTGGCCTCGGAGTTCGACACTGTGGCGGAGTTGCGCGATGACCTCCGAAACCGCTTGGTGCGCCTGAAGAAATTTGAGCAAGGCGCGCAGGCCCGCGACAATGTGCACGAGGCTTTGATGGAGCAGATTGACATTCCATTGCCCGAAGGCGTGATTGCAGCGGAGGTTGCCGATCATTTCGGTGATGGTCACGAGGCCAGTGATGAGCACCGGGCCGAGGTCGAGTCGCAGGCGCGGGCCGGGTTGAAGAGTCAGTTAATCCTCGACAAGATCGCCGAGGTCGAAGAGGTATCGGTGGGCGAGAGTGAGTTGTCGGCCTGGCTGGTGCAGCAGGCACCGCGCTACGGGTTGGCCCCGGATGCTTTTGCCCAAGCCCTGGTCGAAGCCGGGCAGGTGCCGATGGCGATCGCAGATATTCGCCGCGCCAAGGCGCTGGCCGTGGTGATGGAGCAGGTAACCGTGGTCGACGCTTCGGGTAACCCGGTTGATCTCAAGGCCCTTGACGTTGAGTTGAACGGCCCGCAGATCACCGAAATCCCGGCCCCCGCCGCCGACGAAGAATAATCTCAGCGGCCCAAGGGCGGTTGGGGTTCGGCTGGTGGCGAACTCGCGGCAGTTGGGGAAGAAGTGGTCGGCCCGCAGGGTTAAGGTCTGATGAGTCCGATAAAGGAGAGGCTTTGAGTCAAAGGCAGATGAACGGTCAGGCGGCACAGGTGCTGCCTGAGCTGCGTGGCACCGGTGGCGCCATGACCGGTTTCGGTGACATGCTCGATGAGCGATTGCTGCGCGAGCGCATCATCTGGCTTGAGGGTGAGGTGCGCGATGAGAACTCCAACCGCATCGCCAAGCAGCTCCAGGTTCTTGCGGCCGAGGATCCCGACAAAGACATCACCTTGTACATCAACTCTCCCGGTGGCTCGATAACCGCTGGCATGGTCATCTACGACACCATGCAGTTGATCCCCAATGACATCACGACGATTGCGATGGGCCTAGCGGCTTCGATGGGTCAGTTCCTGCTATGCGCCGGGGCGCCGGGCAAGCGTTACGCGACCCCGAACACCCGCATCATGATGCACCAGCCCCTCGGCGGTATCGGCGGCACCGCGAGTGATATCAAGATCCAAGCCGAGCAGATGCTGTTCATCAAGAAGCGCATGGCCCAACTAATCGCCGACCACAGTGGGCAAACCCTCGAGCAGATCGAAGCCGACTCAGATCGTGACCGTTGGTTTAATCCCGAAGATGCCAAGGTGTACGGCCTGATCGACCACGTCTATAGCTCGGCCGCCGACGCACCGCCAGTAAAGAGTCGCAAAACCAAGGGAGATGTCCAGTGAGCCGCCTGTTCCAGCCGGAGAGCCGCTACATCCTCCCTGAGTTTCGGGAGCGGCACGCAAATGGTGAGCGCACCCATAACCCGTACACCAAATTGTTCGAGGAGCGCATCATCTTCTTGGGTGTGCAGATCGACGATGCTTCAGCCGACGACGTCATGGCGCAACTGCTTTGCCTTGAGTCAATGGATCCAGATCGCGATATTCAGATCTACATAAATTCACCCGGCGGCTCCTACACGGCGATGACCGCGATCTACGACACCATGCAGTTCGTCAAGCCGCAGATCCAAACGGTTTGCCTTGGGCAGGCGGCGTCTGCGGCCGCGGTCGTGCTGGCTGCGGGCACCCCGGGCAAGCGCTTCGCGCTCCCGCATGCGCGCATCTTGATCCACCAGCCGTACACCGAAGGCGGTGGCCAAGGTTCGGATATCGAGATCCAGGCCAATGAGATTTTGCGCATGCGCTTGGAGATGGAAGGCATGCTCGCCAAGCACAGTGGCCGGACCCCGGAGGACGTCGCCAAGGACATTGAGCGCGACAAGATCCTGACCGCTGCCGACGCCAAGGAGTACGGCATCATCGACGCGGTAATCGCCTCCCGCAAGGTCTAATAAGCCTCAAGGCCCACTTGAGACTTAAGTGCGCGCCGATACCGTGCGTGCAGCGCCTCAACAGGGTACGGTCGGTCTAGCCCAGATCCCCGCTGGGTACTTTGGCGAGCAATTGCCACCGGATCAATCAGTTTGAAGGGAGCCCCGCCGTGGCACGTATTGGCGAGAGCGGCGATCTGCTCAAGTGCTCCTTTTGCGGTAAAAGCCAAAAGCAGGTCAAGAAACTGATTGCCGGCCCCGGGGTATATATCTGCGATGAGTGCATTGATCTGTGCAATGAGATCATCGAGGAAGAACTCCACGAGGCCAGTGATCTGCAATTCGGTGAACTACCCAAGCCGCGGGAGATCTACGCATTCTTGGATCAGTACGTAATCGGCCAAGATGTCGCCAAAAAGTCACTTTCGGTGGCCGTCTACAACCACTACAAGCGGGTGCAAGCCGAAGCCGGCGAGAAGCCCAAGGACGACCAAGTTGAACTTGCGAAGTCGAATATCTTGCTGCTGGGCCCAACCGGCTCCGGCAAGACGTTACTGGCCCAGACCTTAGCCCGCATGCTAAATGTTCCGTTCGCGATCGCCGATGCCACCGCGCTGACCGAAGCTGGCTACGTCGGCGAGGACGTCGAGAACATCTTGCTGAAACTCATCCAAGCTGCTGATTACGATGTCAAAAAGGCTGAGACCGGAATCATCTACATCGACGAAATCGACAAGGTGGCCCGCAAGAGCGAGAATCCGTCGATCACCCGCGATGTATCCGGTGAAGGTGTGCAGCAGGCACTGCTGAAGATTTTGGAAGGCACGACAGCTTCGGTTCCGCCCCAAGGCGGGCGCAAGCACCCGCACCAAGAGTTCATTCAGGTCGACACCACCAATGTGCTGTTCATCGTCGGCGGCGCCTTCTCAGGCCTAGACCACATCATTGAGCAGCGGCTAGGGCAAAAGCGCGTGGGCTTCACCTTCGACATCGTCGAAGGTGAGCGCGTAGAGGCCAAGGAGACCAACCCGGATGACATCTTCTCCCATGTAATGCCCGAGGATCTCCTTAAGTTCGGCATGATCCCGGAGTTCATTGGCCGGTTGCCGGTATTTACCTCGGTCTCCAAGCTTGATCGGGCCGCCCTGGTGGCCGTGCTCACTGAGCCCAAGAACGCTTTGGTCAAGCAGTACCAGCGGCTCTTCAGCCTTGACGGGGTCGAGCTGGAGTTCGAGCCGGAGGCATTGGACGAGATTGCCGACCAGGCCTTGCTGCGGGGCACCGGTGCCCGTGGCCTGCGCGCGATCCTCGAAGAAGTACTGCTGCACGTGATGTATGACGTGCCGAGTCGCTCAGATGTCGCCAAGGTGGTTATCACCGGTGCGGTCGTGCGCGACAACGTGAATCCGACCTTGGTGCCGCGTTCGGCGCCTCGTCGGGTGCGCGGCGAGAAGTCCGCCTAGTTTTTCAGCAATACCCGTTGATCGATGCGTCGCTGCCTAGCTGCATGCGGTCGACTGACTAGCCACCTGCCCCACAGCAGCAGCCGGGTTCATTGATTAGGTCACATGATTCGGCCAGACTCGAAGCCGTGGCAAAATCTTTACTTTTTTGGATAAATTCTTCACTATTTGGGGGTGGCCGGAACCGTGTCCAGCAAAGGGCAGATCACTATTCCCAAGCACGTTCGTGCCGCCCTTGGGATTGAACCGGGGGATGCGTTGGAGTTTGAGGTGCGAGGCAACGAATTCGTAGGTCGAAAGAAAGTTCTCACCGAGTCTGGGATTGATTGGGACGGCGTCTATGGGGTCGTTGATTTTGGTGGCCGGAGTACCGATGAGATCATGCAAGAGTTGCGGCCCATTCGTGCTTGGGATGATCAATGACAACGACGGCGGTTGACTTAAATATCCTGATTGACATTGTGAGCGCAGATCCCACTCACGGTTCTAGTTCGCGTGCGGCCATTGAGCGTTGTGCGCTTGAAGGTTCTTTGATTAGTTCGCCCGAAGTAGTCGCCGAATTCGCCGCAGGCTGCCGATCAGCTTCAGAAGCTGTCGGGATTCTGCAGAAACTCAAGGTCGAATATGTAGAGATTGGGCAATGGGGCGCAGCAGTTGCGGGCGAAGTCCGCGGAAGAAAAAGCTCGGGTGGCCGAATCTTTGCTGACTTCTTGATTGCCGGACACGCGGTCGCACACGCTGATCGCCTCTTGACCCGCGACCTTGGCTTTGCTCGCATGAACGTTCCCGGCCTCGTGGTTGTCAGCCCCGATAGTTTGCTGGCCTAGTCCGGTGCGAGTACTGCAGTGACACTCAGTTGATCGCCACTTTCTAGCAGCAACTGCGTGATGCACCCGGCGGCCTTGATGTCCTCGGCGGCAAGTTGCAGGCGATCGATCATCTCGGAGGACGCGGTGATGGTCACCTGGCTGAGTTTGGCCCGCATTGAAACATTAGCGTCGCTCTTGGTTTTACGGATACCGGAGATGGCAACGGCTAGGTCGTCGAGCAACTTTGGGTCTTGGCCATGGGCGAGTGCAATTAGGTGGGCGCTGGCCGGCCAGGTCGAGCGGTGCACCGAGCCCACCTGCCACCAGCTCCAGACTTCCTCGGTGACAAATGGCAAGAACGGCGAGAACAATCCGAGCACGGTCTTAAGGGTGATGGCCAACGTGGCTTTGGCTGATTCAGCCGGGGCGGCACCTTGGCCGCCGTAGGCGCGCTCTTTGACCAACTCGACATAGTCATCGGTGAAGTTCCAGAAGAATGACTCGGTGACTTCCAGGGCCTTTGCGTAGTTGAAATCATCGAAGGCCGCGGTCGCGCTTTGCACGGTGGCCGCGAGCTGGGCGAGGAGGGCCTTGTCGACCGGCTCGGTGATGGCATTTTCGTCCTCGATGCCTTCGAGCATTAGTACAAATTTGCTGGCATTGAGAATCTTGATCGCAAGGCGACGACCGACCTTCATCTGGCCGATATCAAATGCGGTGTCGGTGCCGGGGCGCCCCGATGCCGCCCAGTAGCGGACGGCATCGGATGAGTATTCGTCAAGTAGGCCCATTGGCGTGACCACATTGCCCTTGGATTTACTCATCTTCTTACGGTCCGGATCCAAGATCCAGCCGGAGATGGCGGCGTGGGCCCACGGCACGCAATCACTTTCCAGGTCAGCGCGTACCACGGAGCTAAAGAGCCAGGTGCGGATGATTTCATGGGCTTGCGGACGCACATCCATCGGAAAGACCCGCTGCCACAGATCCTCATCGCGCTCCCAGCCGCCGGCGATCTGGGGAGTGAGTGAACTAGTTGCCCACGTATCCATGACATCTGGGTCGCCCATGAACCCGCCGGGCACCCCGCGCTGGGCATTGGTGAAACCAGCGGGCGCATCGCTACTTGGGTCAATAGGTAACTGGTCTTCACTTGGCGTAATCGGTGCGTCGTAGCGGGGGTTGCCGGCAGCATCTAGTGGATACCAAACCGGAAGTGGCACGCCGAAGAATCGTTGACGCGAAATCAGCCAATCGCCATTTAGGCCTTCAACCCAGTTTTCATACCGCACGAGCATGTGGGGCGGGTGCCAGGTGATCGCGCGCCCGCGCTCGAGTAGTTCGTCACGAAGTATTGGGTTGCGCCCACCATTTGCGATATACCACTGCCTGGTTGTGACGATCTCAAGTGGCTTATCGCCCTTCTCGAAGAACTTGACCGCGTGGGTGATCGGCTTTGGCTCACCAATCATGTCGCCGCTGGCGGTCAATAATTCAACGGTGCGCTCCTTTGCGGTGTGAGTGGTGGCACCGGCGAGTGTTAGGTAGTTTGCCTTGCCGGTTTCACCGGTGATCCAGTCTGGAACATCGGGCAGGATGCGCCCGTCCCAGCCGATGATCGGGCGCGTTGGCAGTTGCAACTCACGCCACCAGATGACGTCGGTCAGATCACCGAAGGTGCAGATCATTGCGATACCAGAGCCCTTCTCTGGATCGGCAAGGTGATGCGCGACTATCGGCACCTCAACTCCGAAGAGCGGGGTGGTGACACTAGTGCCAAAAAGTGGTTGGTATCGCTCATCATCTGGGTTTGCGACGAGGGCGACGCAGGCGGCGATCAGCTCGGGTCGGGTTGTCTCGATGAAGACTTTCTCATCTGGGTTAGCACTCTTGCTAAACCCGATTCGGTGGTAGGCGCCCGGGCGTTCGCGGTCTTCGAGTTCGGCTTGGGCAACGGCGGTGCGGAAGGTGACATCCCAAAGTGTTGGCGCCTCGGACTGGTAGGCCTCACCGCGCCCCAGGTTGCGCAAGAAGGCAAGTTGGCTCACCCGCTGGGCGTTGGCGTCAATTGTTTGATACGTCTGACTCCAGTCAATCGACAAGCCCATGCGGCGCCAGAGCTCTTCGAAGACGACCTCATCTTCAACCGTTAATTTCTCACATAGTTCGACGAAGTTCTTGCGCGAGATAGGCACCTGGTGTTTGGCATCCGGCTCCGATGGCGGGGTGAAGCCTGGGTCATAGGCAAGGCTTGGGTCACAGCGCACCCCGAAGTAGTTCTGCACCCGGCGCTCGGTTGGTAGCCCGTTGTCGTCCCAACCCATCGGGTAGAAAACCTCAAGGCCGCGCATGCGCTGGTAGCGAGCAATGCAGTCGGTATGGGTATAGGAGAAGACATGGCCAACATGCAGTGACCCGCTGACGGTCGGCGGCGGGGTGTCGATGGAGAAGACCTGCTCGCGGGTCTTGGTGCGGTCGAATCGGTAGGTGCCCTCGGCCTCCCAGACCCCGGCCCACTTGGCCTCGATGCCCTCGATGCTGGGCTGCTCGGGCAACTTGGGCCTTGGTGCGGTGGCGGTCATGGTTGGCAATGGTATGCAGCCGCGCCCGCCCCCTACTTAATCGGTCTCAGCCCAGCCGGATATCCACAGGAGCCGGACACTTATGCACAGGAGCCGGACGCTTATGCACAGGAGCAGGCGCAGTTCTTGCCCTTGGGTTCCGGATTGACCAAAGTTACCGACTGCAAGAGTTATCGGTTGTGGTGGGGCTGGGTCCAGCTGCCCACCAGTGAGGCGCGCGCTGGCCGCAACCCCGGTGATTTTCGGCAGCCATCGCCGACCCGAGGCTGTGCTGCTGCCCTTTGCGTTATTTGAGCAATTGCTCCCACATATCGAGGACATCATGCTGGGCGACCTTGTGGCGGCGCGGCTTGCTGACTCTGCGGCGAGCTCGCCACTTGCCGGATTAGTGGCTGAACTTGGATTTCTGCCGAACGAATTTGAGTAAGAGTTGGCCGGTAGTTGGTCCCGGACCTACCGGGCGGGATTCGCTGAGGACATCAAATCACTTCCTAGCAGAAACCTGCAGCGCCGGGCATTGCAGCTCCTGAGTGATTGTTGGAAAGTCTATTTCGACGAGCACGACGATGCGGTCGTCGCAGTGGACGCGATAACGGTCGGGAGACGACACCTGCTTGAGGTTTATGTGGAGGCGGCCCGCAGGCTGGGCAGATACGTTGACTAGTCCAAGTTAGTTGGCGCACCTAGACTCAGGTCTGTGCCAAGTGATCAGGATGCAGCCTCGCGACTGCCAAGCCTGTTAGCGCAGTTGACCACTCGGTGGCCCGAGAACCGCATCGAACCCTCGCTAGCCCGCATCGCCGCGGTGGTGGATCTGCTCGGTGATCCGCAGCGCACCTACCCGGTAATCCACGTCACGGGCACCAACGGCAAGACATCGACCGCCCGCATGATCGAGGCCCTGCTTCGTGCCTTGGGGCTGCGCACCGGCTTATTCACCTCACCCCATCTGCTCGACCCACGCGAACGCATCTGCTTCGACGGTCAGCCGATCTCCGCTGGTCGTTTTCTGCGGACTTGGGATGACATATCCCCATTTATTGAACTGGTTGACAAGCGCTCGGTGGCAGATGGCGGTATTCCCCTTTCCTTTTTTGAGGTCATGACGGCATTGGCGTTCGCGGCATTTGCCGATGCGCCCGTCGATGTGGCGATCGTCGAGGTTGGCATGGGCGGCGCGTGGGATGCCACCAATGTCGCCGATGGCATGGTCGCGGTGGTTACCCCGATTGACATTGACCACGTTGAGTACCTCGGTGAGACAGTCGCGATGATTGCCCTCGAGAAGGCCGGCATCATCAAGGCCGATGCCTTCGTCGTGTTGGCCCAACAAGAACTGGCAGCCGCTGAGGTGCTGTTGGCGCGCAGTCTTGAGATGGCTGCCACGGTGGCGCGGGAGGGCCTGGAGTTTGGTGTGCTGACCCGCGGGGTGGCCGTTGGGGGTCAGGTGCTCACCTTGAAGGGGCTGCGCGCGGAGTATGAAGATGTCTTCCTGCCGTTATTCGGTGAGCACCAGGGCACTAATGCTGCCGTTGCCGTCGCTGCGGTGGAGGCCTTCATCGGCGGCGGCAATGAAGAGTTGGACATTGACATCGTGCGTGAAGGCTTTGCCTTGGTTTCCTCACCCGGTCGCCTTGAAATCGTGCGCCGTAACCCAACTGTCATCTTGGATGCGGCGCATAATCCGCACGGTGCTAGGGCGTTGGCAACAGCCATCGCGGATTCATTTGATTTCGCCCAATTGTTTGCGATCGTCGGCGTGATGAATGACAAGGATGCCGCCGGCATCTTGACGGCACTTGAGCCGGTTGTCGATCGCGTCATCGTCACGGAGTCAACATCTGGACGCGCGATGCCAGGTGCTGCCCTTACCGCGATCGCGAGTTCGATATTTGGCGCCGACCGAGTCTGGACCGAACCAGAGCTACTGGCGGCGGTGGATCGGGCCTTCGCCCTGGCTGAGGAGTCCGGTGAGTTCGGCGGCGTAGGTGTGCTCGTCACCGGATCCGTCGCACTGGTTGGCGACGCCAAGCGCCTTTACTCGGCCCGGTGAACGAATGGACAGGTGATCGTGTGAAGGTGCTGGGCTCTGCGGTACTCGCAATTGAAGCGATCATCGTGCTGCTGGCTATCCCGGTAGCGGCGACCAACGGATCGGTAGCCAATCCGGGGCTGGCCATCGGCATCGGGGTGGGGCTGGCGGTGATCCTGCTACTCGCGGTGGGCACCTTGCGCCGCCCCTGGGGTGTGGGCCTGGGTTGGGTTTTGCAGGTTGCCATTTTGGCCACGGGGTTACTTGTTCCACTTATGTTCATCGTGGGTGCCATCTTCGTGATCCTTTGGTTCTTCGCGATTCGAAGTGGGCGCCGCGTGGACGCACTTCGGGCGGAACGCGCTGCAGCGCCGGTCGAGGGTGCTGGCTAGAGTTTGGGTTCGTCAAGACCTACCCAATTCGCTACTTAGGGAGTTACACCAGTGTCGGAGCGCACCCTTGTCCTGATCAAACCCGATGGCGTGGCCCGTGGCCTGGTCGGTGAAGTTCTCGGACGCATTGAACGCAAGGGCTACAAGATAATTGCTTTAGAAATGCGCACCTTGTCGGCCGCGGTTGCCCAGGAGCATTACGGCGAGCATGCTGATAAGCCGTTCTTCGGCGACCTAGTCGAGTTCATCACCAGCGCCCCCTTGGTCGCAGCGGTGATCGAGGGCCCGGCGGCCATTTTGTCGTGGCGCGCCATGATGGGTGCCACCAATCCGGCCAACTCGGCACCGGGCACCATCCGCGGTGATCTCGCCACCGAGACCCAATTAAATGTCACGCACGGTTCTGATTCACCCGAATCAGCAGCGCGCGAAATCCAACTCTTCTTCCCGGGCCTGTAGTCCGATGCTGCCGGCGGTGCTTGGTACGGCAGCCGGTGTCAGCATCGGTGTTGTGGTAGCCGCAGGCTCGCGCGGGCCGACGTTGGTGCCGTGGCCGGCGAAAGTCCGAGCTGCCTTCCCATTCGTGGTCGGCGGTCTAACCGGTGCGGCGGTGGCACTTCCGGTCGGCTTGGGGGCGGCACTTGCGTTGGCCGCCGGCGGCCGCGGCAGTTGGCCGGTAAAGCCGGTTGCTGTTGGACTGGGCGTGCTGGGTGCCGGCGTTGCGGCCGGGGTACTGGGCCGCGGGCAGGTTGCTAAGAAACTCACCCCGCAGGGCCGTGACCTAGACCCGGCCTATGCCGCGGCGCCGCTGAATCCATTGGTATCAGGTAGCGCACAGTCGGCAGTTTCAATGACCGAACTCGGGCGGGAAGGTGCCCGGTTTGTGGGTTCGGTAACAAGTGCCGAAACCATCTTGGCGGTAACCGGCCTCGCGCCGGTAGCTGAACCAGTGCGCGTCTTCATCGGTGTTGATGCTGCCGCCACGGTGGAGCAGCGCGTCGGGTTGGCAATGGCGGAACTTCGACGCACCGGTGCCTTCGACCGCGCCCACCTACTTATCCAGGCACCCGCGGGCAGCGGATACGCGAACTCCACCCCCGTCGACGTCCTAGAGATCCTGACCAGAGGCGATACCGCATCGGTGGCAATTGGCTACGGGTTGCTCCCGTCTTTCCTCTCCCTGGACAAAGTGCCGATCGCCGCCCAGACCCAGAAATTACTGCTCGACGCCATCACCGAGGAGTTAGCAACCCGCGCCAAGCGTCCACGGCTGCTGCTATATGGCGAGAGCCTGGGCGCCAAGGTTCAAGAAGCGGCGGTGCCCGGCGGCCCAATTGATTTAGACCACTACAACATTGCCGCCGCCCTTTGGGTCGGCACACCCGGCGGCGAGGTGGCAGATGGGTTCCACGCGCTATGCCAGCAGGAGTCGATCACCGTTGATCGTCCCGAAGAGATCCCGGTACCGCTACCGACCCCGAGGCCTCGGGTCTGGTTCTTGGAGCACGATGGCGATCCGGTGGTGCGCTTTCGGCCCGAGTTGCTCGCCAACAGGCCGGCTTGGCTGCCGTTGGACGGGCGCCGCGGACGCAATATCCCTGACTCGATGACTTGGCGCCCGGGCATCACCTATTGCCAGGCACTGGTCGACACCTTGTTCGCAACCAACGTTAAGCCCGGTGATTTTCAGAGCCTGGGCCATGATTACCGGGCCGATCTAGGCGCCGTTGCGACCGCGGCCTACGACTTGGCGGCCGATGCGGCGACCGCGGCGCGCTTAGAGACCCAACTGCGGACTATGGAGAAAGCCAAGGCCGAGTTGATCGCCCAGGCTGGTCCAGCCACCGGGTAAACCGGACATTTCGGTCAGAGACCGGGTGCGCCGTAGGATATAAGCCGGACGTCACCGGCCGTTCATTAACTCGACAGGAAGGCGGACACTTCCCCGTGGCCTCGTCATCATCCTTCGTCGGGCGCGATATGGCCGTCGACCTCGGAACCGCGAACACCTTGGTGTACGTGCGCGGGCGGGGCATCGTCCTCAACGAACCTTCGGTCGTTGCGATCAATAGCAATACCGGGGGTATTTTGGCGGTGGGCGCCGAAGCCAAGCGCATGATCGGGCGTACGCCCGGCAATATCGTCGCGATTCGTCCGCTCAAGGATGGTGTGATCGCTGACTTTGATACCACCGAGCGCATGCTGCGTTACTTCATTCAAAAAGTGCATCGACGCAGGCACCTGGCAAAACCACGGCTGATCATTTGCGTACCGTCAGGTATCACCGGCGTGGAGCAGCGGGCCGTCAAGGACGCCGGCTACGCCGCCGGAGCGCGAAAAGTTTTTATCATCGAGGAGCCAATGGCTGCAGCAATCGGTGCCAATCTTCCGGTGCACGAACCCACGGGCAACATGGTGGTCGATATCGGTGGCGGTACCTCAGAGGTTGCGGTCATCTCACTTGGTGGCGTCGTAACTAGCTTGTCGATTCGAGTTGGTGGGGATGAGCTCGACAACTCGATTATCCAGTTTGTGAAGAAGGAGTATTCCCTGATGCTCGGCGAGCGCACCGCCGAGGAAATCAAGATGGCTATTGGGTCGGCGTTCCCGCTGCCCGATGAGCCACAGGCCGAGATCCGCGGGCGTGATTTGGTCAGTGGCCTTCCCCGGAACATCGTGGTTACCGCAGAGGAAATCCGTCGAGCGATGGACGAGCCGGTTAAGGCGATTATCGACGCGGTTAAGGCGACCTTGGATCGGACCCCGCCGGAGCTTTCCGGTGACATCATGGATCGTGGCATCGTCTTGACCGGCGGTGGCGCCTTGCTACGCGGGCTTGATGAGAGGTTGCGCCATGAAACCGGTATGCCGATAATCACCGCTGACCGTCCGCTCGAATGTGTTGCACTGGGTTCAGGCAAATGCATCGAGGAATTTGATGCACTGCAACAGGTGCTGATCGCCGAGCCGCGGCGGTAAATCCGTTGCGCACCTAACCGGTGCCAAGCGGTGGAAGCCCACTCATGCTGAATCAACGCACCCGCATCATTCTCGCTCTCCTCGTAATAATCGCGCTGACTTTCACCATTTTGGATTTGCGGGGTGGCAAAGGCCCATTTTCAAGTGTGCGTTCGGTGGTAAGCAGCGCATTGGGGGGCGTGCAGGTTGCGGCCTCGGTAATCGTGTCACCGATAACCGGTGTTGGCAGTTGGTGGGGTACTTGGGGTGATCAACGGGCGCGCATTGCCGAACTCGAATCCCAAAATGCGACCCTGCAAGACTCGGTTGTCCGCTCTGCTGAAGATCGGGCGCGGGCCGACGCACTTGATCAACTGCTTCGGGTTGCCGGGGTTGGGCGCTATCGAATCGTGCCTGCTGAAGTCATTGCCGTAGAACCAGCACAGGATTTCAGCTGGACGGTGACAATCGATGCCGGCCGAGATGACGGCTTACTACCGGACATGACGGTAATTAATGGGCAGGGGCTGATCGGTCGGATCCTGAGCACCACTAAGACGACTGCAACGGTTGTGCTAATTGTCGATACGTCCTCGGCTGTGGGCGCCCGGGTGGCTGGCACCGAGGAGATCGGTATTTTGTCAGGAACCGGGCGTCAGGATTCATTGGAGTTTCAGACCCTTGACCCACTTGCCACCTTGAAACCGGGGCAGGCACTGGTGACTTTCGGTTCGCGCAGCGGCCGGCCATACGCACCTGGGATTCCCATCGGTGAAGTGGTCGACGTGAGTGGTACCGCCGGACAGCTAACACGCATCGCGACCGTTAGGCCATTTGCTGACGTCTCCACGTTGACGGTAGTCGGTGTGGTCATCAGGCCCCCCCGTGCGGACCCACGCGATTCGGTATTGCCGACGCCGCCGGCGAGCTCGAACTTTGCGCCCGACGAAACCTCGACGGCCGGCGGGGTTGACGATGGGGCCAGCCCGGCACCAACTCCTAGTGAAAAGCCGGAGAAGGAGACAGCTGCGAAGCCAGTGCCGGCGCCATCAGCCTCGGCGGGGGCTACGGCAGATGCTGGAAGTAACTAAGTATGTGGATACGACAGACGGTTGTTTGCGCGAGCATCATCGTGGTTGCCGTTATGTTGCAACTGACCTTGCTGTCGCGGCTGGGATTGCCCGGTGCCACCCCGGATCTAGTCGTTGTTTGCGTGGTGGCTCTAGCCCTGGCGTATGGGCCGGTCACCGGTGCGGTGGTCGGCTTTGCGGCCGGGTTGACCTTGGGCTTTACGCCGCCGGCCGGCGGTGTGATTGGCATCCAGGCTTTGGTTTTTCTGGTGATCGGTTTCTTAACCGGGGCGGTGATCGACCCGAGGGATCGCACCGTGCCGATTTTGGTGGGCATGGTCGGGCTGAGCACCGGTGCGGCGGCCTTGGCGTACGCCCTGATTCTCGCCGCCTTCGGAAGTAATCAGGTTAGCTGGCAGGAGGTGCCGACCTTGGTGCTGACGAGCAGTTTGTATGGCTTGCTTTTGGCCCCCATCGTGGTGCCAACTATTTCGTGGCTGGTCCGAAGAATTACCCCTGAGACTGCAATCTAGAAGTTGTTCGGGAACCGGAATTAAGGGGCCAGCGTCATAGCGTCAGACCACGCCTGTGAAAGCCAAGGCCATCAGGTTGTATTTAGGGAGGAGGGCACGCATGGGTGAACGTTCGAACCTGCGGTTAGTCATCCTCAGCGTGCTCGTCATCTCGTTGATGGCGACTTTGCTAGTGCGGTTGTTCTATTTGCAAGTAATAACTGGTGAGGGTTATCGGGTGGCGGCCCAGAGCAACACCTTGCGCGAGGTGGCGACGCCGGCGGTGCGAGGGTTGATCCTGGATCAGGCTGGTCGCCCGCTGGTCGCCAATCGCACGTCCTTGGTTGTCACGGTTGATCGCGTGACCTTGCAGCGCGAGCCAGATGACGGTGCCGCGGTCATCGAACGCCTTGCTCAGATTCTTGATGCATCGCCAGCCAGCATTAGTGATCGACTGATGACTTGCGGTGCGGAAGGCGCCAAGCCGCCGCCTGTCTGCTGGAACGGCTCGCCGTACCAGCCGATTCCAATTGCCCGAGATATCGATGCCCAAACCGCGTTATCGATTATGGAACGGCGGGTGAACTTCCCCGGTGTCACCGCGGGGCTGGAAGCCATCCGCACCTACCCGGCGCCATTTGACGTCAATGCCGCGCATCTACTCGGCTATCTGGGGCCGGTGACTGAGGAGGCGCTGACCGAGCAAGGTGATTCGACGGCGTATGACAGGTTGCGCCGCACCGATGTGGTCGGACGCTTTGGCTTGGAATCCACCTATGACGAGGCGATCCGCGGCAAGCCGGCGGTGACAACTCTGGAAGTCGACACAGCCGGGCGGATTACCAAAACCTTGGAGGAGAAGCCTGCGGTGGCGGGCGACTACATAGTCTCGACAATCGATGCCCGACTCCAGCATCTCGTTGAGCAGCAGTTGGTTGCTGCGGTGCAGCGAGCGCAGGCGCAGGGATATCCGGGCGATTCCGGCGCGGCAGTTGTCGTTGATGTGCGAAATGGGCACATCCTGGCGATGGCTAGTTACCCAACTTATGACCCAGCCATTTGGGTGGGGGGCGTCACCGCTAAGCAGTACCAGGATCTGATGGATAGTGACGCACTTTCATCCAATGCCATTCAAGGGCTATTCGCTCCGGGCTCCACTTACAAGGTGATCAGCACCGCTGCGGCCGCGCGCGAGGGGTTCAGTTTGTACAGCAAGTACCAGTGCCCCAATCAGGTGAAACTAGGTACCCAAACATTTCGAAACTTCGAATCCGCGGGCTACGGGCCGATCACCCTAAAGCGCGCAATTGAGGTGTCGTGCAACACGGTCTTCTACGGGATCGCCGACAAAATGTGGAATGACGCCGGGGGTAACGACGCTAATCGCAATTCACCGGATCCAATTGCCGAGACGGCCAGGCTTTTTGGCCTTGATGCTAAAACAGGTATCGACCTGCCGGGTGAGGCCACCGGGCGGGTATCGAGCCGTACCTTCAAGGTCGCTAACTGGGAGCAAAAGCGCGATACCTGGTGCGCCAATGCGATTTCTGGATACCCCGAGACCCGCAAGACCAACCCTGGGCAGGCGGATTACTTCACCGCACTGGACCGCGAAAACTGTGCTGACGGGTTCAGGTGGCGCGAGGGTGATGCTCTGAACGCGGCGATCGGCCAAGGTGATACCGCGGTCACCCCATTGCAGATGGCTATGGCGTACTCGGCCATTGCAAATGGTGGCACGCTGTATCAACCCCAGTTGGTCAAGGCCATTATTGGGGCGGACGGCAAGGTTGTTAAAGAAATTGACCCGGTGGTGACCGACCGGGTTGAGATTTCGCGAACTGCGATCAATTTCATTAATTCCGCTCTGCAGGGCGTGACGGCTAACGGCTCCGGTGAGGCACCGTTCGCCGGCTTCCCGCTGGCGCAAATACCAGTTGCGTCCAAGACTGGTTCGGCTCAGGTCACCGGCAATAAAGTTTCGACTTCGTGGTTCGCATCATTCGCGCCAGCCAATAAGCCAAGGTATGCGGTCGTCATGATGGTGACCCAAGGCGGCACTGGATCAAAGACTTCCGGCCCTAGTGTGCGAAAGATCTACGAGGGTATTTTCGGCGTCTCCGGTAGCACGGTGAACCCGGCCACGAGTGTGCTGGTTGATGGCGCCCCGCTGAAAAGACTGCCTACGGTACGTCCGGACGGCACGCCGGTGGCGCCGCGAGGCAAGATGTCAGGTCAGGCAGCGGCACCGGGAGGGGGTTCGCCATGAGTGCATTCTCAACAACGGACGCCATCGCCCGGCCACCAGCACCCGGCCGCTCCCGAGGTAGCTCCTATTGGCGTGATCTGGACTGGGTGCTGGTTGTCGCTGCCATCGGCGTCACGATCTTCGGGTCGGTGCTGGTTTGGTCAGCAAGCCGGGCCGACATGGCATCGGCGAATGACCCACAGTCATATCTGAAGCGGCACCTCATCAACGTGGTAGTCGCCATGGTCTTGGGATACGTCGCATCGCGGCTTGACTACCGCTGGCTGCGCGCGTATACGCCAATTATCTACATCGTTTCGGTATTGCTGCTGCTGGTGGTTTTCATTCCAGGCCTAGGTACTTCGATAGCTGGAGCCCGCGCATGGATCGATCTGCCGGGCGGATTTACTATCCAGCCATCCGAGTTCGCCAAGGTTGCGATCATCATGATGATGGCGGCCATCTTGGCGGAGAAACGTGACGTCGAAAGTGAGCCACATGATCGTGATGTGCTCATGTCGGTCGGTGTCGCCGTGTTGCCGATTCTAATTATCTTGGTGCAGAACGACACCGGGACGGTGCTGATCTTGGGCTCGGTGGCGCTATCCGTGATTGCCGTGTCCGGCGCACGTCGGCGTTGGGTGATCGGCCTGATCGGCGGGGCGGTCATTGGCATTTTGCTAGCGCTGCAATTGGGCCTGCTGCAGTCCTATCAAATTTCGCGATTGACCTCATTTCTTAATCCAGCCGGTGAACCCGGGGGAGCCACGTACAACTCAACCCAGGCGCGCATTGCGGTGGGCGGGGGCGGGTGGACCGGGTACGGGCTCTTCGAGGGTCCGCAGACCCAAGGCAAGTTCGTACCGGTCAACGAGAGCGATTTCATCTTCACCGTGGTTGGCGAAGAACTCGGATTCATTGGCTCGGCCCTGTTGATTCTGCTCATCTGCGTGATTTTGTGGCGGGCTATTCGCATCGCGATGAAAGCAGATGACCTATATGGACGACTTATTTCGACGGGCATAGTCGCTTGGCTGGCATTTCAGACTTTCGAGAACATCGGCATGACTTTGGGCATCATGCCAATCACCGGTATTCCGCTGCCGCTTGTTTCGGCAGGCGGAACCTCCATGATGTCGACCTGGATTGCGATTGGCCTGCTGGAGAATGTGCGCCTGCACTCGGCTCGGTCCTCGCTGACCTGACCTGAGAATCCCAGTGCCATCGTGGATCCGGTGCCAGGGGTAAAGCAGGATCTGGTTTCCATGGGTAACCTTGGCCACATGACGGTTTCAGATCTAGCTCGACGCGGTGAATCCGTCTTTGATCGCCTCGAATTGCTCTTGCCCTTGGTGAGTAAGCCAATTCAGTATGTCGGCGGGGAATTGAATGCGACCTTGAAGCCCTGGGATGACGTGCAGGTGCACTGGGTGCTCATGTACCCCGATGCCTACGAGGTTGGTGCCCCGAATCAAGGCGTGCAGATTCTTTATGAAGTCATCAATGAGCGCGTCGACGCCTTAGCGGAGCGCACCTACGCGATCTGGCCGGATCTTGAAGCCCTGATGCGCGAGGCCAAGGTGCCGCAGTTCACCGTGGATGGTCATCGCGCGGTTGGCGATTTCGATCTCTTCGGGCTTTCATTTTCCACTGAACTTGGCTACACGAACATGTTGAGCGCACTGTCACTGGGCAATATCCCGTTGCTGGCTCGGGAGCGCGACGACTCACATCCGATAGTTATTGCGGGTGGTCACGCGGCATTCAACCCGGAGCCAATCTCGGATTTCATTGACGCTGCCGTGCTGGGCGATGGTGAAGAGGCAGTGCTGCTCATCACCGACCTCACCAGGGATTGGAAGGCCGCAGGTTGCCCGGGTGGCCGGATGGGCCTGCTGCTCGAACTGGCCAAGACCGGGGTTATCTACGTTCCGGCTTTCTATGACGTGGAGTACCTAGCAGACGGCCGGATCCAACGGGTGATTCCGAACCAGCCCGAGGTGCCGTGGCGGGTACGCAAGCACACCTTGATGGATCTTGATAGCTGGCCTTACCCCAAAGCACCATTGGTCCCGTTGGCTGAGACCGTGCACGAGCGGATGAGCGTGGAAATCTTCCGCGGCTGCACCCGCGGTTGCCGCTTTTGCCAAGCCGGGATGATCACCCGTCCGGTGCGCGAACGCAGTATTACCGGGATCGCGGAGATGGTCGAAAACGGGCTGAAGAAGACCGGCTACGAGGAAGTGGGCCTGTTATCGCTATCAAGTGCGGACCATTCAGAAATCGCTGACATAGCGCGCAATCTCGCAGATAGGTACGAAGGCTCCCAGACCGCGCTGTCGCTGCCAAGTACCAGAGTTGATGCTTTCAATGTCGACCTGGCAAATGAATTGTCACGGGGTGGACGGCGCAGCGGCCTAACCTTCGCCCCTGAGGGCGGTAGTGAGCGAATGCGCAAGGTCATAAATAAGCAGGTGACGGAGGAGGACTTAATCCGCACTGTTACTACTGCTTATTCGGCCGGCTGGCGCCAGGTAAAGCTCTATTTCATGTGCGGGTTACCAACTGAAACCGATGAGGATGTGCTTCAAATCGCGCAATTGGCCCGTGACGTGATCAAAGCCGGACGCGAGGCCACCGGTTCACGTGATATTCGATGCACGGTTTCCATCGGGGGTTTCGTACCGAAACCACATACGCCATTTCAGTGGGCAGCCCAACTTGATCACGCCACTACCGATGCCCGGCTGGCTAAATTGCGCGATGCCATTCGCGCCGACCGCAACTACGGCAAAGCCATTGGTATTCGCTATCACGATGGCAAGCCGGGCATCGTCGAAGGCTTGCTCTCGCGTGGGGATCGCCGAATTGGCGCCGTCATCCTCGCGGCTTGGCAAGACGGGGCGAGATTTGACGGGTGGAGTGAGCATTTCTCCTATGACCGATGGATGAGCGCCGCTGATCGAGCCCTTGCTGATCAATGCGTTGATGTCGATTGGTACACCATCCGTGAGCGCACCAAGACCGAAGTACTGCCCTGGGACCACTTGGATTCCGGGCTTGACTCCGAGTGGCTTTGGGAGGACTGGCAGGCGGCCCTCGATGAAGTTGCGATTGACGATTGTCGCTGGACCCCGTGCTTTGACTGCGGGGTGTGCGACCAGATGGAGACGCAAATTCAAGTTGGCCCGACCGGGGTCACCGACCTTCCGATGCCAATGGTGCCGGCCCACGCGCCGGTTGCCGAAGCAGCCACCCAACCGGGGGCTTGATGTGGCACGTTCGGCTCCGGTGCGCGATGTAGCACCAACAGTCCAACGCCTGCGGCTGCAATATGCCAAGCGCGGACGCTTGCGGTTTTCCAGCCACCGTGACTTTCAACGGGCATTAGAGCGCGCGTTGCGGCGGGCGGAGATACCGATGGCATTTAGTGCTGGATTCTCCCCGCACCCGAAAGTGTCTTATGCGAACTCGGCTCCGACCGGGGTGGCAAGTGAGGCCGAATACGTCGAAATCGGGGTCACGGAGCGCTGCGACCCGGCCGCGGTGCGGGCGGCGCTAGATGCCGCCCTGCCACCGGGCCTGGACATAGTGGCGGTGGTGGAGGCAAGGTCACCTGATTTCGTCCAGCGGCTCGAGGCCAGTATTTGGCAAATTGAGCTGCCCGGCATGGGGGTTGCGGAAGTTGAGATTGCGGCCCAAAAACTACTGGCTCAGGGCGAAGTGACGGTAGAGCGCCTAACGAAGAATGGGGTTCGGGCCTTTGATGCACGGGGGCCGGTGGTGTCGGTGTCGGTGGAACCGGGGTCAGGGTGTGCCATACTCAGGGCGGTAGTACGGCATGCAACACCGTCCGTACGACCCGACGACGTTCTTAAGGCACTACGGCAGGTAGCCGGCCTCGTGCCGCCAGCGCCCCCACGGGTGACTCGGCTGGCACAGGGGCCGCTCGACCCAGTCGGAGCGACCGTGGGAGATCCATTCGCCCACGACCGCGCGCCGCTGGCAGCCGCTAAGACTTGATGGGTGATCGGTAACGCTCACCCACACGACACGCGTTAACTCCGGGAGACCGGTGATTGACGCCTAAAGGAGTACGACCCAATGGTCGAAATAACTGCACCCCCGTCCGAAAACAAATCAGCACCAGCGCCAGCGGAATCAGCAGCACCGGCCCCGCGCCGGCGTGCCGCCATTCGCCCGGCCGGGCCACCGGCGGTCACGGCAACTGAGAAACCGGTGAAGAAGGTGGCGAAGAAGGCCGAGAAAAAATCGGCCGCCGAAAAGCCCGAGAAGGCTCCCGCTAAGAAGGCGGCAGCGGCGACCGCCAAGAAGGCCACGAAGAAGGCAAGCACGAAGGCAAGCACGAAGGAAACCAAGACTCCTGAGGTCCCGGCCCCCGGTAAAGCCCCCAGCGCCGCGTTCATTGCCCCGCTCTTCCAGGCGGCCGAACCGGTGGCGCCACGAGCCACTCGGACCCGGACACCGAGTAAATCGGCCAAAGCGAAGGCGCCCGCCGAGTCTGCTGTTGCGGACAGCGCCGCTGGTGCATCTAGTGACTTAGGTGCCGCGGTAGTTGGGGAGTCAGATGATGAGGCGCGCCGCCGCCGGCGCCGCCGCGGCGGCCGCGGCCGCCGCCGACGTACCGATGAATCCGATGCGGCTGGCGAGACAACCGCTGATGACGAAAAGGCCGAGGCCGATGAGCTAGGTACGGACGAGGATTCAGAAAACTCGGCAACCACGCGCCGGCGTCGGCGTCGGCGCCGCGGCAGTGAAACCGATCTAGAGCCAGCCCCCGATGACCCGCCCAACACGGTAGTCAAAGTGCGGGCGCCGCGGACTAATGCCAAAAAAGACGATGCGAATTCCATGCGTGGCTCAACCCGGCTCGAAGCCAAGAAGATGCGCCGGCGCGAGGGCCGTGAAGCCGGTCGCCGCCGGGCACCTATCTTGACCGAGGCCGAGTTCCTAGCTCGTCGCGAATCCGTCGACCGGGTGATGGCGGTGCGGCAAACCGGTGATCGCACGCAGATCGCGGTGCTTGAGGACGGTGTGCTCGTTGAGCACTACGTCACGCGCGGTAGTTCGTCCTCACTCGTGGGCAATGTCTATTTAGGTCGCGTACAAAATGTGCTACCCAGCATGGAAGCCGCGTTTGTTGATATCGGTCGCGGTCGTAACGCGGTGTTGTATGCCGGTGAGGTCAATTGGGATGCCGCGGGCCTTGACGGGCAACCAAAGCGCATTGAGTTCGCCCTTAAATCCGGCGACACCATCTTGGTGCAGGTAACCAAGGATCCGGTTGGGCAAAAAGGTGCACGTCTAACAAGTCAGATCTCCTTGCCGGGGCGGTACCTCGTTTATGTGCCAGACGGTTCGATGACGGGGATCAGCCGCAAACTGCCCGATACCGAGCGGGCTCGTTTGAAGAACATTCTTAAACGCGTAATGCCCGAAGAGGCCGGTGTCATTGTGCGCACCGCCGCGGAGGGCGCACCCGAGGAAGCCCTCGAGCAGGACATCACGCGCCTGCAGGCGCAGTCGGCGGCAATTGCCGAAGCCGTAAAAACGGCGACACCACCAACCCTGCTGCATGGCGAACCGGATCTTGCAATCAAGGTGGTGCGGGATATTTTCAATGAAGATGTCAACAAGTTGGTGGTCTCCGGGGATACCGCATGGGAGGCTCTGACCACCTACATCAACGCCATTGCACCCGATCTCGCGGGCCGCCTTCAACACTGGGTTTCGAATAAGGATCTCTTTGACGAATACCGGGTTGATGAGCAGCTTGCTAAGGCACTTGATCGAAAAGTGTTCCTGCCATCAGGTGGCTCGCTGGTGATCGACCGCACCGAGGCCATGACCGTGGTTGACGTAAACACCGGAAAATTCATCGGTCAAGGCGGCAACCTCGAGCAGACGGTCACGAGTAATAACCTGGAAGCAGCTGAGGAGATCGTCCGGCAACTGCGCCTGCGCGATGTCGGCGGCATCATCGTCATCGACTTCATCGACATGGTCCTCGAAAGCAATCGGGATCTGGTTCTACGGCGGCTGGTTGAATCCTTGGGTCGCGACCGCACCAAGCACCAGGTTGCCGAAGTCACCTCACTTGGCTTGGTGCAGATGACCCGCAAGCGCATCGGCTCGGGGCTCATTGAGTCGTTTTCGACCCCATGTGATGCCTGTGCTGGTCGAGGCCTGCGGATTTCGATGCACCCGGTCGACAATGGCAATGGGGCGGCCCATGATCATGACCACGAGGTCTCGCCCAAGAACCGGCGGCCGGCCAATGCGGTGGATCCGGCCGATGTCGCGGCCCGGGCCTACGAACGCACCGAAGAACCGGCCGCAGAGGGCGAATTGGAGCCTTCGGAGGAGGCGGTTTGACCACCAACGGGTGCTATCCGTACCCTTAGACCCCGGTGCCCCAACGGGCACCCACCTCGCGGGGCAGTTCCCCGGGATTTGACTTACAGGTAGGAGTTCGTGGTGTACGCGATCGTGCGCGCTGGCGGCCGGCAGGAAAAGGTCGCGGTTGGCGATGTTGTGGTGCTCGACCGGCAGGCCGGTGAGCCGGGCAACACCCTGACACTTCCTGCATTATTGGTGGTAGATGGTGGCACCGTGACAACCGACGCCGCGACTTTGGCCAAGGTCACCGTGACCGCGGAGATCGTCGATCACCACCGCGGACCCAAGATCGACATCCTTAAGTACAAGAACAAGACCGGCTACCGCCGCCGTCAAGGTCATCGTCAAGACCTCACCGCGGTCAAGGTCACCGATATCAAGACCGGGAAGTGAACTAATGGCACATAAGAAAGGTGCATCCAGCACCCGCAACGGTCGCGACAGCAACGCTCAGCGCCTCGGGGTGAAGCGTTTCGGCGGCCAAGATGTCAACGCCGGTGAAATCATCGTGCGCCAGCGCGGTACCCACTTTCATCCTGGCAACAACGTTGGGCGCGGCAAGGACGACACCCTGTTCGCCCTCGCGGCCGGTACCGTTGAATTTGGGGTGGCCCGTGGTCGCCGCGTCGTAAACATTGTCGCGGGTGCGTAACCAGCGTTAACCGACCAAACTCTCGCGGCCAGGTCCGCGTTAGACAGCAACTTGTCGACGAGGCGGGCCCGTTGGGCTCGCCTCGCTGCCATTGCACCGGGTACTAGAAAAGGGAGTACTAGCCGTGGCCACCTTCGTTGACCAAGTCACCTTGCATGTGCAAGGTGGCGACGGTGGCAACGGCTGTGCCTCGGTCTTGCGGGAGAAATTCAAACCACTTGGCGGGCCCGATGGTGGCAGCGGTGGCCGGGGCGGCGATATCGTGTTGGTCGTCGACCCGAGCGTGACGACCCTGCTCGAGTTTCACCATGGTCCGCACCGGAAGGCCGACAACGGTCGCCCGGGGCAGGGGGCGCACCGCAATGGGGGCGAGGGCCAAGACGTAGTCCTGCGAGTACCCAATGGCACCATGGTGTTGGCACCGGATGGCACCGTAATCGCGGACCTACTCGGTGGCGGCACGCGGCAGATTATTGCCAAAGGCGGTCGCGGTGGTCTTGGCAATGCGGCGTTGGCGTCACCTCGGCGCAAGGCCCCAGGTTTTGCGCTCCTTGGTGAACCCGGTGAGTATCGAGATATCGTCTTAGAGTTAAAGACGGTCGCCGATGTAGCTCTGGTCGGATTTCCCAGTGCCGGCAAATCAAGTCTCGTTGCTGCGATGAGCGCGGCGCGACCAAAGATTGCCGACTATCCCTTCACTACCTTGATCCCCCATCTTGGGGTCGTAACAGCTGGCGAGGTGGTTTTCACCATCGCCGATGTCCCGGGCTTGATTCCGGGTGCGAGTTCAGGCAAGGGATTGGGTCTGGAGTTCTTGCGCCATGTTGAGCGTTGCAGTGTGCTCGTTCAGGTCCTTGACTGTGCCACCATGGAGCCAGGGCGCGACCCCATTGATGATCTTGACGCCATTGAGCATGAGTTGTCACTTTATGGTGGCTTGCAAGATCGCCCCCGAATTGTGGCGCTGAACAAGATTGACGTTCCGGATGCGCAGGTACTTGCCGATCTGGTGCGCCCGATTCTTGAAGAGCGCGGCCACTTGGTATTTGAGATCTCAGCCGCAACCCATGAAGGTTTGCGGCCATTGTCATTTGCAATGGCCGACAAAGTATTGCAGGCACGGCTGGCGGCGATCCCCGATGAGGCGCCACGCATTGTCATCACCCCGAGGTCGGTTAATGATCGCGGCTTCACGGTAACCCACGATGCCGCTGGCTATCGCGTGCGCGGTGAGCGCCCGGAGCGTTGGGTGCGTCAGACCGATTTCAGCAATGACGAAGCCGTCGGCTACCTAGCCGATCGACTGGCCCGCCTTGGTGTCGAAGAGGCACTCGTCAAGCAGGGGGCAGCGGCCGGTTGCACAGTGATGATCGGCAGCGACGACAACGCTGTGGTTTTTGACTGGCAACCGACTTTGAATATTGAAATGGGATCGAGCAAGAGCCCAAGAGGTACCGATGTGCGGTTGGCGGCCCAACTCGACGGAGATAGTTAATGAGTGCCACGGGGCGTGACGCCCGCGGTCAGGTGGCCGCGGCTGAGCGCATAGTCGTCAAAGTCGGTTCATCATCGTTGACCAAGCGCGGCGGTGGGCTAGACGATGAGCGAATCGTGGATTTGGTGGCGCAATTAGCGGCGCGGCGGGCGGCCGGCCACCAGGTGGTGCTTGTTTCGAGTGGGGCAATTGCAACGGGCTTCCCGGCCCTTGGCCTCACCACGCGCCCGCGTGATCTGGCAACGCAGCAGGCGGCGGCCAGCGTCGGTCAGGGCATGTTGATTGCGCGCTACAGCGCGGAATTCGCCAAGCACGGCATCACCGTGGGCCAAGTGCTCCTGACTGCCCAAGATGTCACGCGTCGTTCGCACTACCGAAATGCCCAGCGCACCTTATTTCGCTTACTGGAAATGGGCGTCGTGCCCATCATCAATGAGAACGACACGGTCGCTACCGATGAGATTCGAGTCGGTGACAACGATCGCCTTGCGGCACTTGTTGCCCACCTCATTGCTGCCGAGGCGCTGGTACTGCTCTCCGATGTCGATGGGCTCTTCGACGGACCACCGGGTAAACCAGGAGCGAAATTGATCACCGAAGTGCGCACACCGACGGACCTAAGCGCGGTGCGCATTGGCGGAGTGGGGGCGGCCGGTGTTGGACTCGGTGGGATGGCTACCAAGGTTGAGGCCGCCCAGATCGCCACCGCAGCCGGGATCCCGGTGCTATTGGCGGCCGCGCAGGAGTCCGCCACCGCCTTGACTTCGGCGGCTGGCGGCACGGTATTCCACCCAACCGGTGCGCGAACCTCGACCAGATTGCTCTGGCTAGCCCACGCGACCACCGGGCGCGGGCGGCTGCATCTTGATGCCGGGGCGGTGACGGCAGTCGTCCAACGGCGACTTTCCCTACTGCCGGCCGGCATAACCGCGGTTGAGGGCACCTTTGCTGCCGGAGATCCAGTGGACTTATTAGATGAAAAGGGCCACACGATCGCCCGCGGACTGGTCAACTTTGACTCTGGCGAACTGCCCGGCTTGCTCGGGCGGTCCACCAAGGACCTAGCACGGGACTTGGGTCCGGCTTATGAACGCGAGGTTGTCCACCGAGATGACTTAGTAGTCATCACGATTTGAGCGGATTGGGGGCCAATATGGTCGCCGATTCGAGTGTTGTCGATTCGAGTGTTGTCGACGCGAGTGTTGTCGAATCAGGGCCGATGTGGCATGTCACTTTGACCGTGACCGGCACCCCGATTGCGGAAACTGAAATTCGAGCGGCCCTTGAGCGCCTCAGCCACGAACATCCGTTCCTGCTGGCTGGCCGGTTCGCGGTCGATCGAGCAGAAGTGCGCTACTGGGAGGAGGCCTTGGATATGTCCCAGGCCTTAACCATGGCGGAGCGGTTATGGGCGGAGCATGCGCAGTCCGCGCAGTTACCCCCGTGGGCGGCGGTGGGCGTCGAAGTAATTAGTAAGGACACCTTTCACCGTCGGGGCCGGCTGCATAATGAGCAGCCCGGGCCGCTGGCAGCCGGGCGGCTGCTCCCATTTTGATCAGCTACCACCTGGTGCATCTAAGGTGTGCCCATGGATGAGCAAGCCCAAGTTCTAAAAACCGCGCAGGCGGCCCGCGATGCGGCTGGGTTGTTGCGCCTGTTGACCCGCGAGCAAAAAGACATTGCTTTACTTGCCATGGCGGACGCACTAGATGCGCGCGCTGGTGAGATCACCGCCGCCAATGCGATTGACGTGGCCAAGGCGCAGGCCGCTGGCACCTCGGCCGCCCTCGTCGACAGACTCACCTTGAACGCTGCTCGGATTGCCGATATTGCGCAGGCACTTCGTGACGTAGCGGCGTTGCCTGATCCGGTCGGCGAGGTCATCCGCGGCTACACCTTGCCCAATGGGCTGCAGGTGCGACAAATTCGAGTGCCACTTGGTGTGGTGGGAATGATCTATGAGGCCCGGCCAAATGTCACCGTCGATGCCGCCGGGTTGTGCCTGAAGAGCGGTAACGCTGCGCTACTGCGTGGCTCATCATCCGCGTCCCAAAGCAATGCGGCGCTGACCGCTGTCATGCGTGACGCGCTCGTGGCGTCGGGCCTCCCGGCAGACGCGGTCTCCCTGGTACCCGGCGAAACTCACGAGTCGGTTAAATACCTGATGACGGCACGTGGACTAGTTGACGTGCTTATCCCTAGAGGTGGTGCGGATCTGATTCGCAGTGTGGTTGACAATTCCACGGTGCCGGTGATCGAGACAGGTGTCGGTAACTGCCATGTTTATATCGACAAGGACGCCGATATCGAGAAGGCCATCGCAATTTTACTGAACAGCAAGGCGCAGCGGGTGAGTGTGTGCAATGCGGCCGAAACGGTGCTTGTGCACCGCGAGATCGCTGACGAATTCCTGCCGCGCGCCTTGGATGCATTAAAGGCCGCCGGAGTGACCATCCACGGTGATTCGAGATTCGCGCTGCATGCAACAGGCACCGGGGTCGAATTCGCCGAGGTGACCGATGATGACTGGGCGGCGGAGTACTACTCCTTGGATATTGCGGCAGGGATCGTCGACAGCATCGATGAGGCACTGGCGCATATTCGCCGGTGGTCAAGTGGTCACACCGAGGCCATCGTCACTGATAGCCAATCTGCGGCCCAGCGTTTTGTCGCCGGGGTGGATTCCGCTGCCGTGATGGTCAATGCGTCGACCCGGTTCACCGATGGGGGTGAGTTCGGGTTCGGGGCGGAGATTGGAATCTCCACCCAGAAATTGCACGCACGCGGGCCGATGGGGCTCACTGAGTTGACCACCACTACTTATGTGGTGACCGGCGACGGCCACATTCGCAGCTAGCGCGTCCGTACTGCACCAAGGTTTTCTAAACGCAGTAGAGTGCTCCCACAACGATATGAAGGGGTTCACGATGGGTCTGGGTGCAGCAGAAGAAGTAGCAACGCAGGGGCTGATATCCCCCTATGTATTTGGTGGGTTTGCTTTCCTGGTCTTAGTAGCACTCTTGGTAGTCACGACCATGATTAACGTGGACCGTTAGAAACCACTTGTGACCACCCGCCGCATCGGGGTGATGGGCGGCACCTTCGACCCGATTCACCACGGCCACCTCGTCGCTGCATCCCAGGTTGCCTACAGCTTCCAGCTGGACACCGTGCTATTTGCCCCGACCGGCCAGCCATGGCATAAATCGCCGGCCCCCGGCGCCACCCCCGAAGAGCGATACCTGATGACGGTTCTTGCTACCTCAATGGACGATCGGTTCGATGTGACTCGGGTTGATATTGATCGCGATGGGCCCACTTATACGGTAGACACGCTGCGTGATCTGCGGGCGCAGTATGAGGTCAACTTCCCGGGCCTGGAGACCGAGTGGTTCTTTATCACCGGCGCCGATGCCTTGGCCGATATTTTGGAGTGGCGCGGGCCGCAGGAGGTAATCGCCTTGGCGCATATCATCGGCGTTACGCGGCCCGGTCACGAGATGCGAAACCCAAAGTTACCCGCCGAGTCATGGACTCTATTGGAGATTCCCGCGCTGGCGATTTCGTCGACGAATATTCGGGCCCGGGCGGCCCGGGCGGAGCCGATCAACTACTTGGTTCCGGAGTCGGTGGCGAACTTCATCGGCAAGCGCAAGCTTTATCAATAGCACTTCCAAAACAATCTGAAAGTAGTAGTCATGACAGCGAGTAGTGAAGCAGTAGCCCTAGCGGTCGCTGCGGCCGAAGCAGCGTCCGAGAAACTCGGTGAAGACATCATGGCCATCGATGTGAGCGACCATGTCGTCATAACCGATGTTTTCGTCTTGATCTCTGCGGCCAACGACCGTCAAGTCAAAGGTGTTGTCGACGGTGTCGAGGAGAGGTTGCGTGCGATGGGGGCAAAGCCCCTGCGCCGCGAGGGTGAGCGCGAGAGTCACTGGGTGCTCCTTGACTACGGCGACATCGTGGTGCACGTGCAACTTGCCGAGGAGCGTATCCACTACGCCATCGAGCGCCTGTGGAAGGACTGCCCGATGCTCGAGTTACCGGCGTCGGTTAATGCCCCGCATTCAACCCGCGAGTCATCCCGCGACGCGATGTATGACGGTGCTCGCAGCACGAATCCGCAGGAGGCGTCCTGAATAAGCAACGCGAAGCCCGTCGGATAGTTTTCTGGCGGCACGGTCGCACCCGCTGGAATGCCGAGCAGCGCTTCCAGGGGCAAACAGATATCGACCTCGATGAGTTAGGTGTTGAGCAGGCCGAACGCGCCGCGGCTATGTTGGCGACCTTGCAACCGACCGTGATTGTCGCCTCTGATCTAAGCCGTGCAATGAACACGGCAAAACCACTGGCCCGAATCCTCGGCCTTGAAGTCACCACCGATGTGGGGCTCCGGGAAACTTTTGCGGGGGAGTGGGAAGGCCTGACCCGGCCCGAAATGGAGCAGGGCTACGGCACGATGCTGGCGCAGTGGTCGGCAAGTGCCGAGATGCCGGCCGGGGTCAGCGGTGAAACCCGTCTTGAAGTGGCGCAGCGGGTCGCCGCGGCCGTGCAACGGGCCCTTGAGGGGGTTGGGCCCGGCGGCGCACTTGTGGTAGTGACCCACGGCGGCGCCGCGCGCGCCGGCATTGGTGCGATTCTGGGATTGCCACCTGAGCACTGGGCGGTGCTCGGGGTGCTGACCAACTGCTCGTGGTCGGTGCTCGTTGAAAATGTCAGCGCCATTGGCCCCAGGTGGCGGCTGCAGGAGTACAACGCCGGCACCTTGCCGGAGTCGGCGCTGGCCGACGACCGCTAGCGCACAATCGTTGGCCACTTCGGGCCACCTGAGCGGCGATCGGTATGCTGACCCTTCCCGTGTTCATCGGGGTCCGGTTATTTCGGGGCTGTGGCGCAGCTGGTAGCGCACCTGCATGGCATGCAGGGGGTCAGGGGTTCGAATCCCCTCAGCTCCACTGAAGTTTTCGTAACTGCGCGGGGGTAACCCCCCACCTGCCGGCGATGCCGGGCTTAGCCGTGCGGCTCAGACTCCAGTGCCGGCGCCCGCCTAGTGGCCAGGAAGGAGCCGGCCAGCACCAGCGGAAACCCGATCAAGATCCCCGGCGTCAGTGGCTCACGCAGGATTAAGACTCCCAAGATAACGGCTACCGCCGGATTAATGTAGGTGATCACGGTGGTTCGGGCCGGTCCGACTTCAGCGATGAGAGCAAAGAAGATGATGAAGGCACCCGCGGTGCACAGGGCCCCGAGGATCACAATCGACCACCACGCAGTTGCGGGCACCGGCTCGGTTGGCCAGGTGAACCAGGCAAACGGTGCGTAGATGACCGCATTTATTGCAAGTGATGCAGCGATGACAGCCAGGCTCGGTGCGGCACTTAACTTGCGGTCCACGATGATCGGTCCAAGGGCGTATCCCAATACCGTGATACTGACGGCGGCGACAGAGAGAAAATCCCCACCAGAAACATCTAGGCCCACGAGTGCCGCAACCCCGGCGAAGCCGACGCCAAGACCAACCAAGCGCAACCCGCTTAGTCGTGAATCGAGCCCCATGATGCGGGCGATGATGGCGGCGGTGAGGGGCACGGTGGCTATCAAGAGCGCAGCGAGTGAGCTTGTGAGGCGTTGCTCGGCCCAGGTCAGGGCGAGGAAGGTGAAGGTCATCTCGACGATCGCGAAGATGAACACCCATTTCCAGTGACCTTTTAGTTGGCGTATTTGCCCGGTAACGAGCGCAATCGGCAGCATGATGGCGGCACCGATCACTACGCGTGCGAAGACGACCACAAATGGTGACAGTGATTCAACGCCGACTTTGATGAGCAAGTAGGGCAAACCCCAAATCAACCCGAGGGAGATGAAGAGTACCCACCCGCGCCTAGACATAAGCGAAGATTAGTGGCCTTGATCTGGTTGCATTCGAGCGGCTGGCCAGCTAAACGAAACCGCGATCACTACTATCCCAGCAATGATCGTCGATAGCACGCGAACTCCTGACACCTGTCCGACGGGGTCACCGTTTAGTGCAACCAGTGAAACAACCACCATGGTGATACCAACGACCGCAATCGCATAGTTGGCCCAGATGAAAGCAAGTAGGACAAATGCTCCCACCCCGACAAGAATCGCCGTGGCGTAACTTTGCAGGTTGAGGACTTCGATCGCGACATAGGTGATGATCACGCCGGCGATTGAACCGGCAACCCGTGCGAGTACCTTCGTTGTCGTGCCATTTCGGTCGGGTCGACTGACCCAAGCCACGGTGAGCGGAATCCAGTAGCCATGCGGCCAGCCAAGATACAAGTTGATGCACTCGGCGATCGCCATAGCCAGAGCTAGGCGCGCACCGTGGCGAAAGAAGTCATCCTTGGTGTTGAAATGCGCGCGCAGCTTGCGGATATTGCGCGGATTTTGGTGCGTGAGTCGCAACGAGCCTCGGCTGCGGATCAGGGCGGTCACCACCGTTGCCGCTGTTTGGATAATTCCGCCCAGAGCAACAAGGGCGCCGGTTGCCAAAGCTGCTAGCTGCGCTTCCGGAGCACCCGAAAAGGCCACATAAGTAACCATGACGAGGATCCCGATGAGAACTGGGCGGGCTCCGGCGGCGCCAACGTACCCGCCGATGGCCCCAACCATGGCAACCGAAATAATTTGGTAAAGGCCAATGTTGGAAAGCAAGCCGCCGCAGAACGCGGCGATGGTAATCCAAAACGTTGTCCACAACATGGTGCGCCAACGCTGCCCAGAGACCTCGTCTATGTCGGCAAGACCCACGAAGAGTGCGCCAATGCCAAGGGGTATTGCGTTAGCTGGCTGGCCGGCTGCGAGGCAAACTGATACGCATGCGGTGACGACAACCGCGCTGCGTAGCGCCGGTGGCCAGGTGACTTTTTCTCTTTCGAACTGGGCGGCGCCCAAGGTGACTGACCTGAGGCGGTTCAGTCTTTGGTGCTCTGGCATGGGAAGACTTTAAGGTCTGTCGGGCACCATCTTGTGGTTAGCACCGAAACCCAATGCGCGATGATGTGGCGATGACTCGCCACCTGCTGGTTCTGGCCGATTCGCTGGCCTTCCACGGGCCGGTTGACACGCAAGTACCCACCCACCCAGATCTCTACCCGAATGTCTGCGCGCGCGCCCTGGGCGTCGACGTCGAAGTTGATCTGGTGGCTCGATTCGGGTGGACAGCCCGTGATGCGTGGTGGGCGTTGACCCGCGACCCGATGGCGTTTGGTGTTTACGTGCACCGAGCTGATTATCTGGTCCTGGGGGTGGGTGGCATGGATCACCTACCCGCGGCCGTGCCGACCTGGCTGCGCGATTCGATCCCGTATGTGCGCCCGGGGGCGGTGCGTCGATGGGTTCGGCGAACCTACCGGCTGGCTGCGCCGAAAGTCATCGTGGCGTCAGGTGGGCGGATGCGGCAATTACCGCAGCAGGGGACCGACCGTTATCTGACTCGGATTGTGACCGCGGTTCGACACTACCGACCCGATATTCCAATTGCCCTAGTTGGCCCATCGGCCCATGCCGCCCCCACTTATCCATCCCACCGGCACCACCAGCGGGCAATTAGTGCCGGCCGGCGGTGGGCGCGGGCTAATGGGGTGGAGTTTGTGGATGTCGATGACTGGGTGCTCCCGGCCCTAGCCGCCGGCACCGGGAACCCAGATGGGCTCCATTGGGCCTGGAGCGTGCATTTGGCCGTGGGCTCGGCGCTGGCAGCCGCTCTGACGCGCCCTCGGTAGACTCACCAGCCTTATGAGTCACCCCAGTGCGCCCGCCGACCGCGCCGATGAGCCGGTCGGCTATGACTTCGATGCGATTCAGGAGCGGTGGCTGCCGATTTGGGATGAATTGGCCCCATTTCGATCCGGTCGCCCTGGTGATCCCCGACCCAAGAAGTACGTCCTTGACATGTTCCCGTACCCGTCAGGTGACCTCCATATGGGCCATGCTGAGGCTTACGCCCTCGGCGACGTAATCGCGCGGTACTGGGTGCAGCAGGGCTTTAACGTGATGCACCCGATCGCGTGGGATGCCTTCGGGTTGCCGGCGGAGAACGCGGCCATTAAGCGTAACGAGGATCCCATTCATTGGACCTACGAGAACATCGCTCAGCAAAAAGCTTCGATGCGCCGCTTCGCCTGTTCATTTGACTGGGATCGCGTATTCAACACCTGTGACCCGGAGTATTACAAATGGAATCAGTGGTTCTTCCTGCAGATGTTCGAACGCGGTTTGGCGTATCGCAAGGCTAGCAACGTCAACTGGTGCCCGAATTGCCAAACGGTGCTCGCCAACGAACAAGTAGTCGCCGGATTATGTGAACGTTGCGATACGCCCGTGACCAAGAAGAAGTTGACCCAGTGGTACTTGCGCATCACCGATTATGCCGACCGCCTACTCGACGACATGGATGATCTAGAAGGCAAGTGGCCCGAGAAGGTGCTGCTGATGCAGCGAAATTGGATTGGCCGCTCGCGTGGCGCCGAAGTTGAATTCGTAATCGAAGGACGCGCCGAGCCGGTTACCGTCTACACAACTCGTCCGGATACTTTGTATGGAGCGACTTTCTTCGTGGTGGCCGTTGACTCGGACTTGGCGGCAGAGTTGGCCACCGGCAGTGCTGCTGATGCAGATTTTCGTGCCTATCTTGAACAGGTCAAGGGCACTTCTGAGATGGATCGACTTGATCAGTCGCGCGAGAAGACGGGCGTGTTCTTGCAGCGGTACGCCATCAATCCGGTAACCGGTGAGCGGATCGAAGTCTGGGCGTCAGATTACGTGTTGGCCGACTACGGCACCGGTGCGATCATGGCGGTGCCCGCGCACGACCAACGCGACCTGGACTTTGCGCGCACATTCAACCTACCGGTGCGAGTGGTTGTTGAGGCCGGCGAAGACCCAGCCCTGACCGGTGTCGCCACGGCCGATGACGGCCCACACGTGAATTCAGGGCCACTTGATGGGCTAGGCAAGGTTGAAGCAATTACCGCGATGAACTTGGTGCTTGAGCAACGTGGCACCGGCCGGCCGGCTGTTAATTATCGCTTGCGCGACTGGCTCATCTCGCGTCAACGCTACTGGGGTGCACCGATCCCGATCATTCACTGCCCGAAGTGCGGTGAGGTGCCGGTGCCCGAGTCGCAGTTGCCGGTGCTTTTGCCACCGGCCGAGGGGCTAGACCTAAAGCCCAAGGGCACCTCACCACTGGGTGCGGCAATCGCGTGGGCGAGTGTGCCGTGCCCGAAATGTGGTGGCCCCGCAACTCGTGATGCCGACACCATGGACACCTTCGTGGATTCATCCTGGTACTACCTGCGCTATGTAGACCCGCATGATTCGACGCGAGCCTTTGACCCAGCGAAGGTGCGCGAGTGGTTGCCGGTTGATCAATATGTAGGCGGCGTCACCCATGCCATCTTGCACTTGCTGTACAGCCGGTTCTTCACCAAGGTTCTTTTCGACATGGGTCTACTTGACTTCACCGAGCCATTCGCCCGTCTACTGAATCAGGGCATGGTGGTGATGTCGGGCTCAGCGATGAGCAAGAGCCGCGGCAATCTCGTCCGACTATCCGATGAGCTTGCGATCCACGGCGTTGACGCGATTCGCCTGAGCATGGTGTTCGCCGGCCCCCCCGAGGACGATGTTGACTGGGCTGATGTCTCGCCATCGGGTGCGAAAAAGTTCCTGGCTCGGGCTTGGCGCCTTGCCGGTGATGTGACGAGTGCGCCCGGTATTGACTTTTCGACCGGCGAGCGCTTGCTTCGTAAAGCCACGCACCGTGCCGTGCATGATGCCACCGTCTCCATTGAGTCATTTCGTTTCAATGTTGCAGTGGCGCGCGCGATGGAGTTGGTCAATGTCACCCGCAAGGCAATCGACGCCGGTTGCGGCCCGAGTGATCCGGCCGTGCGCGAAGCCACCGAAGCCGTAGCGATCATCTTGTCTCTAGTTGCGCCATACACTGCCGAAGATATGTGGGCTCGCCTAGGCCATCAGCCTTCGGTTGCCCTTGCCGGCTGGCCGCTGGTGGACCTGGAGCTACTAGTCGAGGATTCGGTGACCTGCATCGTGCAAATCTCCGGCAAGGTGCGTGAGCGCTTAGAGGTAGCACCCGATATCAGCGAGGACGATCTACGCGCACTGGCATTGGCCGCTCCTGCTGTGCAGGCGGGCTTGGAGGGCAGAGGCATCAAAACCGTTATCGTGCGCCCACCCAAGCTCGTCAACATCGTGCCTGAGTAACCAGCTTTCGTTACGCTGCGGGTATGCCAGTCGCGGTCATTACCGATTCGACCGCCTATTTACCGACCGGATGGGCCGCGCAGTACGGCATCGGTATTGTCCCGGTGCAGGTGGTAGTAGCAGGCAAGGCGTATGACGAGACCGAGGATCAACAGGCCGCGTCGGTGATAGAAGCGCTGGAGCAGTGGCATCCGGTCACCACTTCAAGGCCGTCACCAGAACGTTTCTTCGAAAGTTTTCGCGCCGCGCAGGAGGCGGGGGCCACCTCGATCGTGGTTGCGACGCTCTCGGCCGCGATGTCTGCGACTTATGAATCGGCACTGCTGGCGGCCAAGGAGTGCACGATTCCAGTGCACGTTATTGATAGCCGCAGTATCGCAATGGGACTTGGCTTCGCGGTGGTTTCGGGGGCCGCCGCCGCCCGCCTTGGTGCCAATGAGTTTGACGTCACCGCAATCATTGAGCGTCGAGCTGCGGCTAGCCGCGTGTTCTTCTATGTCGACACTTTGGAGTACCTGCGCCGTGGCGGGCGCGTTAGTTCTGCCCGCGCCGCGGTCGGGCAAGCATTGCAGGTGAAACCGTTGCTCCAACTTGTGGATGGTCACGTGCAGCAAGTTGATAAAGTGCGGACTTCATCTAAGGCGTTGGTGCGCTTGGCGGAGCTTGCCATCGAGGCTGCCGGTGACTTAACCGTTGACATCGCGGTTCAGCATCTATCGGCACCGGAGCGGGCTCAGCAACTTGTTGATATTTTGCATGAGCGGTTACCTGCTGCCACCATCGTGCAGTGCCCCGTGGGCGGGGTGGTAGGTGCACATGTGGGACCGGGAATGGTTGCGGTCGTGGTGGCACCGGAAGTCCCTTGGCTGTGACCCCTTGGCTGTGGGTACTCGTTGCTGGCGCAACCGGGTACCTGCTCGGCTCGATTAGCCCGTCGGTTTATGTGGCTCGGGTATTTGGCGTCGATCTATTCGCATCGGGTTCGGGTAACCCCGGTGCGACAAATGTGGGCCGCACCTTAGGTGCCCGCTGGGGCGTCATGGTCGCGGTCGTTGATATCGCAAAGGGCTTCCTGCCCGCAGCGGTCTTCGGTATTTATGTCGGTGAGATCGCCGGCGAAGTCGCCGGACTGGCAGCGGTACTAGGACACATCACGTCACCTTTCTTAAAAGGCCGCGGCGGCAAGGGTGTCGCGACCACCCTTGGGGCGATCTTGGGTGTGCAACCGTGGCTGGCTATCCCGGTGCTGATCACTTTCGGGATCGGGTTGGCCATTTGGCACCGCGTCGGGCTTGGAGCGGCGTTGGCGGCGATCGCGCTGGCAGCTAGTGGTGCAGTCGGGTGGGCTATCGGGCTGCTGGATCCGTCCGACGCGATATTTGCGCTGGTGATGGCGGGATTGGTGCTGGGCCGCCATGTCGGCAATATTCGGCGCGCGACCATGCACTGATTGCCGACTTGTCCACAGTTGGCCAGCCGCATCCCTTTCATCCACAGGTGAATAACTGCCGACTGACATTTGCGCGGGCGGTTCATAGCGTGGCCTTATGTCGTTGCGCACCGCGGTTGCCGATCGGTTCCGTCACCAGGCACCGGCAGTGGCAACGGCAACAAGTGCCAGGCTTCAGCGAATTGCGATGCAATGGACGCCGTCCGCGCCGGCGGTATTACCCGCCGATGCTTTTGTCGACGCGATCGAAGGGTTGGCGCCCAAGGGCGGGGTTTTTCAACTGGATCGCCGGGCCTGGCGTGCACTGATCGCGATCGTGCTCGGTGCCGCACTTGTTGCCGGGTGGCTGTGGTGGCAGGGCCGGCCCCGCGAGGTGACACTTGCCCCAGAAATTGTGGCGAGCGGCGCGCCGGTGCCGGGGAGCGCGATGGAGCCGGCAGCGGGCGGTCAGGTCGTGGTGCACGTCCTCGGCGCGGTGGTCAAGCCCGGCTTGGTGCAATTGCCCGCGGGCTCGCGGATCGCCGACGCGATCACCGCCGTCGGGGGCGCCAAGACGCCCAAAGCACTCGGATCGGTAAACCTGGCCCGGGTGCTAGTTGACGGTGAGCAGATCGTGGTGGGTGCCGCCGCCGGGATGGTTACCGGTGCGCCCCTTGATGCCAGTGGCGTGTTGAACCTAAATACTGCTGCCGCATCCGATTTCGAAGCCTTGCCCGGTGTTGGCCCGGTGCTAGCGGCCCGATTGCTCCAGTGGCGAGCGGATAACGGGTTGTTTAGAAGTATTGACGAACTCGGTGAGGTCTCGGGGATCGGGCCGTCCATCTTGGAGCAGATCCGCCCGCTGGTTCGCGTTTGATCGATTTGCGCCTGTTGCTGCCGGCTACGGCGGCTTGGCTGGGTGCGGTGGTTGCGATGCTGTCGGCGAATTTGGCACCGAATCTGGTCGCACGCCACCAATATGCCTCGGTAGGCCTGCTGGTCGCGATCGTCGTGCTGGTCCCGGTTTGGTTCATCGCACCGCACTTCGGCCGTGACCGGGCCGCATTGGTTCGCACCGGTGCATTCGGCCTCGCGATCGGGGTGGCAGCGGCCAGTTGGCAGGTACTGTCGCTGACCGCGCAACCATTGGCCGGCTGGGTTGATGCAGGTGCCACCGCCACTATTTACGCGACGGTAAACGGTGATGCGCAGCGATTGACTTCACGCGGGCAGGTGAGCTGGCAGGCGGCAACCACCATTGCCCTGCGGGTCAACACCTCGCAGGTCCAAGCACGCGGGCAGGTGGTGGATCTGGGTGTGCCGATCGTGATTCGAATTCCCGGCAGTGCTGGTACCCCGCCTCCGGGTACCTGGATCAAAGTAACCGGCCAGTTATCCGCACCTTGGCAAAGCGACACCGCGGCCCAGTTGAAGGTATCCGGGGTCGACCAAATTGAGATTGTTGGCAGCCCGGGGCCGGTGGCTGAAATCGCCACCTCTATGCGCGCCGGGCTGCGCTTGAGTGTGGCCGACTCCGGGCGCAATGCCGGCGCCCTGGTAGCCGGGCTATCCGTTGGGGATGAGTCACTGCAGTCCGATGAGTTAGACAATGCAATGCGTCAGTCCGGGCTCTCACACCTAACCGCCGTCTCCGGCGGAAATGTTGCGATCGTCTTGGTGGTGGTTCTTGGCATCGCACGCCTACTTCGACTTCGACTACCTGGCCGGATCGTATTTGCACTGATAGCTCTTTCCTATTTCGTAATTCTCGTGCGCCCGCAGCCAAGTGTTCTGCGTGCTGCCGTGATGGGTGCGGTTGTCCTAGTTGGCATGCTCGCGGGTGGGCGGCGAGGTGGCCCGGCGGTGTTATCCACGGCGGTGATTGTGCTAATCGTGATCGCGCCTTGGCTCGCGGTTTCCTGGGGCTTCGCCCTTTCGGTGGCCGCGACCGCGGGCCTTATTCTGCTGTCGCCGTCAATCGCAAAGGGGCTGGCGCGGCAGCGGTGGTCGGCTCGTTGGCCGCCGGCACTTGTGGAGGCGGTAGCCATCACCACGGCGGCCCAGTTGGCGACCTTGCCGCTGCTGATTGCGATGGGTACGAGCGTGGGCTGGGTGGCACTTCCAGCGAACCTGCTGGCGATGCCCGCGGTCGCGCCGGTGACAGTGCTTGGGTTGCTGGCCGCATTCATTTCGCTTTTTAGCCCGCCGCTGGCCGCCGTCATCGGCCAGGTGGCATCTTGGCCGGCCGGCTGGATAGCGCAGGTTGCTTTGACTTTCAGTTCCATGCCATTTGCCACCTTGCCCTGGCCCGGTGGCCTGGCCGGCGTCTTACTACTCGCGCCCGCGGCTCTTGCCTTGCTGCTGCTGCGGCGGTTCAGCAAACACCGCTGGCCGGGTGGGCCGCCGAAGCAGGTCGTGGTCACGGCCGTCAGCGCTGCGGTCTGTGTAATTTGCCTGCTGACCTTCGCCCCACCTAATAGGCAAGGCTGGCCACCACCGGGGTGGCTGATGGTGGCCTGCGATATCGGGCAGGGGGATGCACTGGTGCTGCGCGCCACCGCATCGGTCTATGTGGTGGTCGATGTGGGCCCGGACCCGGTGCCGATCGATCGCTGTTTACGCGATTTAGGTGTAGTCAATATCGCGGCGATCGTGCTGACGCATTATCACGCCGATCACGTCAGTGGATTACCTGGCGTTCTCGCCGGGCGCTCGGTTGGCGCGGTATTCACCACGATTGTGCGTGAACCGCCAGACACCGTGGCATTGGTCGATGATTGGCTTGATGAAGCTGGTATCACTGCGCAACCGGTACGGATTGGCGAGGTGCGCAAAACCGGTGATCTCACCTGGCGTGTGCTGTGGCCGGCGCGCGTGATCCGGGCGGGGTCGGTACCCAATAACGCGAGTGTGGTTCTGCTCGCCGAGATTGCCGGCGTGCAGATCCTGTTGCCGGGTGATATCGAGCCGGAGGCGCAAAATGCGATCATGGCCGCGAACCCCGAGCTAGCCGTTGACGTCGTCAAAGTGCCCCACCACGGATCGCGGTATCAACATCCACGGTTCACCTCATGGACGCATGGCCGCCTCGCGGTGATAAGTGTGGGCCGGGGCAACACCTACGGGCACCCAGCCCCAGAAACCCTCGCCGCCTGGACGAGGGCCGGGGCTTTAATCGGCCGCACCGACACCCAAGGTGATCTCGCGGTAGTGGCCGATGCTGGCGGGCGCGTTGGCCTGGTGGCCAGAGGTACCTAACTTGGTCAAGGTCGTTCTGGCATGCTGTTCCATTATGGCTTCCAGTTTGCCGGCACCGAGCCGCATCACTATTGCTGCCGGCAATGAGCCGATGCTGGTTGATCGTGCGGTTTCAGAAACCTGCGCTGCGATCGGCGCCCTTGATGCAAGTACCCAGCGCGTGACCATTCCCGCAAATAGCGATGATGGCGCCGCGCTTATTCGTGATGCGATGTCGCCGAATCTATTTGGTGATGCCACGGTGCTCATAGTCACCGGAGTCGATGCGGCAAGTGATGATGTTGACACGGCATTGCGCGGATTCATCGCCGAACCGGCGGAGCACGCGTGGTTGATCGTGACCCATCCTGGGGGTGTCAAGGGGAAGAACCTCCTTGATGCTTTGCGGGCCGCCGGTGGCGCCGAGATCGACTGCAAGGCACTGAAGAAAGGCAAAGCCACGATCGAGTTCTTAACCCGTGAGGTCCGCAGTCACAACCGATCGATGACAGCCGATGCGGTAACTGCTCTCTATGACGCTATCGGGCACGACCTGCGCCTGCTGGTTGGCGCGATCTCGCAACTTTGCAGCGATGTAGATCATGACCTGATCACGATCGACGACATCAACTCCTATTTCACCGGAGTGGCCGAGGTCGCGGGTTACACCATCGCCGACTCGGTTTGGGATCGGCGATCCGTTGACGCGATGAGATCACTGCGCTGGGCGATGGCCGCGTCGGACAATGTCGGGGTGCCAACGGTGCTCGCAATGGCAAGTGGGCTGCGCGCCGTGGTCGGGGCAGGCGGCATGCCAACTGCCTCGGATCTGGATGTGGCCAAAGCTATTGGGGTCCCGCCGTGGAAAGTAAAGAACCTGCGGCAGCAGTGGGCGAGGTGGAGTGGTGATCAGCGGCGGCTGGCCGCGGCGGCCGTGGCCCTTGCCGATGCGGATGGCGCGGTCAAAGGGGGCGTGCGTATTGGTTCGAGTTTGGCTGCCGAGCAAAAACTGCTGGCCCTGGAAAAACTGGTGCTACTGACTTCGGCTCGGCGGGCTGGCTGAACTAGAGCCGGCCGGGGAACTTAAAGTGCGTCAGCGCGCTTGGCGATTGACGACTTGCGGTTTGCGGCCTGGTTGGCGTGAATAACGCCCTTGCTGGCCGCCTTGTCGAGGGCCTTGCTGGCATCGCGTGCAAGTGCTTTGGCCTCGGTGCTCTTGCCGGCATCTGCCGCCTCGCGGAACTTGCGCACGGCCGTCTTGACAGAGGACTTGACGGCCTTATTGCGCTCACGGGCCTTCTCGTTGGTCCGATTACGCTTGATCTGCGACTTAATGTTCGCCACGGGACAACTTTCTATTCTGGGGTCTGGGACGGTACTTGAGCCCTCACGGATGCGGGCGCCGCCCAAGGCTACCCGTAGGCTGGGCGATAACCCAAATCGGATCCCTGTTAGAACTCCGCCCCACCCAGCCCATCTACCCAGCCCATCTACCCAGCCCATCTACCCAGCCCATCTACCCAGCCCATCCATCCAAAGGACCCCAAGTGCCGCTCCCGCAGCCCGGTGCCACCGACCCAGCGGTCATCCGGAATTTCTGCATCATCGCCCATATTGACCACGGCAAGTCAACATTGGCCGACCGGATGCTCCAGGCCACCGGGGTGGTGGATGCCCGCTCCATGCGGGCCCAGTACCTCGACCGGATGGATATTGAGCGGGAGCGCGGCATCACCATCAAGTCCCAGGCGGTCCGGCTGCCTTATCGCGGCGCGGACGGTGGCGATTATGTGTTGAACCTCATCGACACCCCCGGGCACGTCGATTTCACTTATGAGGTTTCCCGATCACTTGCCGCATGTGAGGGCGCGGTCCTGGTGGTTGATGCTGCTCAAGGCATCGAGGCGCAGACCCTCGCCAATCTCTACCTAGCGCTGGAAAATGATTTGACGATCGTGCCGGTGCTGAACAAAATCGATTTGCCGGCCGCGCAACCGGAGAAATACGCCGCCGAACTTGCCCGCATCATTGGCTGCGACCCCGATGACGTAATGCGCATTTCAGCCAAGACCGGCGAGGGGGTACCTGAGTTACTTGAGCGCATAGTTCGAGATATTCCGGCACCGACAGGTGTTGCCGATGCGCCGGCACGCGCATTGATTTTTGATTCGATCTACGACACCTATCGCGGGGTAGTAACTTATGTGCGCGTAATCGACGGGCGCATTGCCACGCGTGATCGCGTCAAGATGATGATGACCGGCGAAGTCCATGAGTTACTCGAAGTCGGCGTCATCTCACCTGAGCCGGTACCCGGCAAAGGCATTGGCGTCGGTGAGGTCGGTTACCTAATAACGGGCGTGAAAGACGTCAGGCAGTCACGGGTCGGCGATACCGTCACCACTGCGCAACATGGGGCAACGCAGGCACTCGGTGGTTACCGCGATCCAAAGCCGATGGTCTTCTCCGGTCTTTATCCGATCGACGGCTCGGACTACCCGGAGTTGCGTGACGCCCTTGACAAGTTAAAGCTAAATGATGCGGCCTTGGTCTATGAACCCGAGACGTCCTTGGCACTTGGGTTTGGGTTTCGGTGCGGCTTCTTGGGGCTCTTGCATATGGAGATCGTGCGCGAGCGCCTAGAGCGCGAGGCGAACTTAGATTTGATTTCGACAGCGCCCAACGTGGTCTACCGGGTACTCGGTGATGATGGCGTAGAACTAGTCGTTACGAATCCGAGTGAGTTCCCGACCCAAAAAGTCGACAAGATTTTCGAGCCAGTAGTTCGAGGCACCGTGATCTTGCCAAGTGAATTCGTTGGCACTGTGATGGAGTTGTGTCAACAGCGGCGCGGCTTAATGCTCGGGATGGATTATCTCTCCGAGGACAGAGTCGAGTTGCGTTACACCTTGCCACTTGCGGAGATCGTGTTTGACTTCTTCGATCAGTTGAAATCGCGTACGCGGGGTTATGCGTCATTGGATTATGAGCTGACCGGAGAGCAGGAGGCCGATCTGGTAAAGGTTGATATCTTGCTGCACGGAGATGCAGTTGACGCATTTAGCGCGATCGTGCACCGCGATAAGGCCATGGCCTACGGGGTGATGATGACCGGCAAGCTCAAGGAGCTCATCCCGCGTCAGCAGTTCGAGGTGCCAATTCAAGCTGCGATCGGGTCCCGTGTCATCACCCGCGAAACAATTCGCGCAATCCGCAAGGACGTATTGGCAAAGTGCTACGGCGGGGATATCACCCGCAAGCGGAAATTGCTGGAGAAGCAAAAGGAAGGCAAGAAGCGGATGAAGATGGTGGGGCGGGTTGAGGTGCCGCAGGAGGCCTTCATCGCCGCCCTGTCGACGTCTGACACCAATCCGAAGAAGTAGCGGGCGGTGCGCCCCTTCTCGATCTACGTTCATGTGCCGTTCTGCGCCAGTAGATGCGGCTATTGCGACTTCAACACATACACCGCGTCAGACCTGGGCGGCCAGGTGCAGCGCGACACTTTCGACCAGGTACTCATCTCTGAGGTACGACTAGCCGCCCGTGAGTTAGGGGCTGACCGGCGGGCGGTCGACTCCGTGTTCTTCGGCGGCGGCACGCCCACCCTGCTCAGCGGCGCGGCCCTGGTCGGAGTGCTAGAAGCCATCGAGGCGGAGTTCGGGTTAGTGGCCGGCGCCGAAGTGACCACCGAAGCCAATCCCGACAGTGTGGATCAGGCAAAACTCGACCAACTAGTTGCCGGCGGGTTCACTCGAATTTCCTACGGTGTGCAAAGCGTGGCACCTAATGTCCTTAAGACATTGGACCGAACCCATACCGCCGGCGCCGCCCTCACCGCAATCCAGATGGCTCGCAGTTCCGGATTCGAACACATCAGCGCGGATCTGATCATCGCGACGCCAGGGGAGACGGATGAAGATCTGCGGGCATCAGTTGATCTGGTAACCGGCGCCGGCGTTGATCATGTCTCCGCCTACACCCTCATTGTTGAGCCCAACACCCCGCTGGCGCGCCAGGTTGCAACTGGTGCGGTGCCAGCCCCTGATGACGAAACCGCCGCGCACCGCTACGAGCTAGTTGATGATCTCTTATCGGCTCGTGGGTTTAGTTGGTACGAAGTGTCGAACTGGGCCAAGCCCGGCGGTCAGTGCCGGCATAACGGGCACTATTGGCGCAATGATGATTGGCTGGGCGTGGGACCAGGCGCCCATAGCCATCGCTCCGGAGTGCGTTGGTGGAATGTCAAGCATCCACGTTCGTACGCTGTGTTGGTTGCCGCTGGCGAATTGCCCGTGGACCAGCGCGAAGTGTTAACCGCCCAGCAAGTCCACCTGGAGACCGTGATGCTGGGCCTGCGAACAGCGGCTGGTCTGGAGGTGTCGGCGACGGGTGCGCTGGACCCATTGGTTATCGACAAACTCGTTGCTGACGGGCTTCTTGATGGCGGCGCCTGGGCCGAGGGCTGGCTTCGGGTTACCCCGCGTGGTCGACTCTTTGCCGATGCGGTCATTCGCGACTTAACCAGTTGATTTCTGACTTGAACTATTTGTGGCTCAACACAGGTGGTGTTCGACGGTAGTCGTTGGCAAAAAGTGGCGAGGTGATGATCATGTCGGCGGTTGTGCGGTTACTAGCGATCGCGATGTTCCAAAGCGTGGCAATGCGAAGTAAGGCCTTTACGTCAGGATCGTGGGGCTGCTGCTCTAGGGGATCCCAGAAGAACACCAGCAGGTCGATGGCACCTTGGGCGATGAAGGCACCGATTTGCTGATCGCCGCCCAGCGGGCCGCTCAAGAATCTCCTTACCGGGATCTGCAACTTGTCGCGGATCAGGCGGCCGGTAGACCCGGTGGCATAAATATGGTGGGCGGCAAGTACCTCACGATTGTGGGTGGCCCACTCCAGCAGGTCTGCCTTCTTGTTGTCGTGGGCTACCAACACGATGTGATTTCCCGGGTCGGCCGGTGCCGTGGGATCCCCTGGCTCAGCTGAACTTGTGTCATTGACCCAATCGGGGACGAAATCCATCACACCAAGCAAATTCTCCATGCGCTCATCGTGCCCAGCGCAGATTTCATTAGGTCAGGGATCTGGTGACGGAAGGGTGAATGTCGGGTGAGACTTCTGGCTTTCCTACCTGGCCGGGCCAGCGGTTAGGGCATTCAGCGCGCTCCCAAACCTGCGGACACCGCCTCGGCGGCGCGTTTTGGGCGCATATTGGCAGAAGGCGTATTGTTAGCACTCACAAGTCCGGAGTGCTAGTGCGGCCGCGGCCAAGGAGGTGCCCATGCTCGAGGATCGCCGCCTCGCTGTGCTCCGGGCCATCGTCGAGGACTACGTGGCGACCCATGAGCCCGTGGGCTCCAAGGCCCTGGTGGAGCGGCACCATCTCGGGGTTTCACCAGCCACTATTCGCAATGACATGGCCGCCCTCGAGGATGAGGGCTACATCGCCCAGCCACATACGAGTGCCGGGCGGGTGCCCACCGATCTTGGCTACCGGCTATTCGTTGACCGGCTCTCTGGTGTCAAGCCGCTTAGCTCACCAGAGCGCCGAGCCATCTCGGAGTTCTTGGATAGTTCGGTTGATCTCGATGACGTAATGGTGCGCACGGTGCGCCTGCTCGCCCAGATCACCAAGCAGGTGGCACTAGTGCAGTACCCGTCACTGTCCCGAAGCAGTGTGCGGCACATTGAACTCATTGCGCTGAGCACCACGCGCCTGATCATGGTGCTGATCACCGACAGTGGCCGAGTCGAGCAGCGCACCATTGAGTGCCTGGGCCCGATAAGTGAAGTTGCCCTCGGCGATATTCGGGCTCGGTTGCTCGTCGCCGTCAGCGGGCAGCCGTTTTCGTCGATTCCGGAGATACTTTCCGCCTTCAGCGGGCAATTCCCGGAGGAGATGCAGCCGTTGGTGACCATAATTCAGGCAACTTTGCTGGACGCTGTCACCGAGCGAATCGATGAACGCGTGGTGTTAGGTGGCACCGCCCACCTAGCGCGATACGGCGAGGCGTTCCCGTTGTCGATCCAGCCGGTACTAGAGGCGCTGGAGGAGCAGGTCGTGCTGCTGCGACTACTTGGTGAGGCGTCAACCAACAATATGGTGACCGTGCGGATCGGGCACGAGAATCCCGTGGAGGGGATGGAGTCCACATCGGTTGTCACCGCGCGCTACGGCATCGCGCACTCGGCCGCGGCCTCGCTCGGAGTTGTTGGGCCAACGCACATGGATTACGCCGGAAATATCGCCGCGGTGCAGGCTGTTGCGCAGTATGTGGGCCGTATTTTGGATGAGCAGTGAGCGCAGCCGGTCCGGATTACTACGCCCTTCTTGGAGTCGCGCGTGATGCAAACGCCGACGAGATCAAGAAGGCGTATCGCAAATTGGCGCGTGAGTTACATCCAGACGTCAACCCTGATCTAAAAAGCCAGGAGCGCTTCAAAGTCATCACGGCGGCCTACGAAGTACTAAGTGATCCGGAAAAACGCCAGATGTATGACCTCGGCGGCGACCCGCTGAGTAGTAGTGGTGGTTTTGGCGGCTTCAGCCAAGGTTTCGATTTCGGCGACATCATGGACGCCTTCTTTGGTGGTGGCGGCGGCGGTCAACGCGGCCCGCGAACCAGGGCACGGCGGGGGCAAGACGCCATGATTCGCATCCAGATCGACCTCGCTGCTGCGGTTTTCGGGGCGACCCGCGAGATCACTGTTGATACTGCGGCGCGGTGTGCCACCTGCGATGGCTCGGGCGCCGCATCAGACAGCGCGCCCGTAATCTGCGTGATGTGTAAGGGCCGGGGCGAGATCCAGCAAGTGCAGCGGTCCTTCCTCGGGCAGGTCATGACTTCGCGGCCGTGCCCAACCTGCCAGGGTTACGGCAGCACCATTCCCCATCCATGTCACGAATGCGCCGGTGATGGTCGAGTCCGGACCCGCCGCACCATCACCATCAAAGTGCCGCCGGGAGTTGATAACGGCACCCGGATTCAGTTAACCGGCGAGGGCGAGGTCGGTCCAAATGGTGGGCCGGCCGGTGATCTCTACGTCGAGGTCCTGGTGCAACCGCACCCGGTATTTGAACGCCAAGGCGATGAGTTGCACTGTGAATTGACCGTGCCAATGACCGCAGCAGCACTTGGTACCGCCGTTAAGTTCGACACCCTTGATGGTGAGCAGGAGGTTGACGTGCGGCCGGGTACGCAACCGGGCTCAATCCTCACCCTGCGCGGGCTGGGTGCAGCGCGCTTGCGCGGTGGTGGCCGCGGTGATCTCTATATTCATCTTGACGTTGCGATTCCGACGAAACTTGACGACGAACAGACTGCGCTGCTGAAGCAACTAGCCGACTTGCGGTCGGAGGACGTAGTGCGGGTGGTAGACGATGGCGCAGTCGCCGGCGGCGGGCTCTTTACCCGTCTAAAGGATGCGTTCTCGCCGCGGTGAGTGCCCCCGTCTTTCTAGTCGATGCGGTCAGCCTGCAAGGAGTGCAGGTCAATGATGAAGTTGTGCTGACCGGGCCCGAAGGCCGGCACGCGGTGTCTGTGCTGCGCATCAACACTGGCGAAGTGGTAGAGCTAGTTGACGGTAACGGCCTTCGGGTTAACGGTGCGGTGGCTGGCACTAGCGGTGCTGACACCCTACGAGTTCAAGTAGTCGAGTTGACTGTCGACCCAGTAGCCGTGCTGCACATCACCGTGGTGCAGGCATTGCCCAAAGGTGACCATGGTGAGTTGGCTGTTGACCTGTTGACCCAGGTTGGTGTCGACACCATCGTGCCTTGGGCGGCGATGCGATCGGTAACTAGGTGGGCACCGGATCGTCTGGACAAAGCGCACGCCAAATGGCGGTCGGCGCTGAGCGCGGCTGCCAAGCAATCTCGCCGGGCCCGGTGGCCGATCCTTGGTGAGTTGGCAGCGACGGCAACCGTAGAAAAGATGATTTATGAACTCGTTGCTGAGTCCGGCACCGCCATCGTCTTGCACGAGGCAGCAATCACCCCGGTGCTGGATGTGCCCATCTCAGGTATCGGTGGAGCCAGCAAAGTGATTTTGGTCGTTGGACCCGAAGGGGGAATCAGCGATGAGGAGCGGGCGGCTTTCCGGGCGGCCGGCGCGGTCGAGGCGCGGTTAGGCCCGGGCGTGCTCCGGTCGTCGGCTGCCGGCGCCGTCGCGGTGGCCGTTTTATCGGCTGCCCGAAACTGGGGTGGGCCGGTCGTGGGAGGATCAAGTACATGAGCGAGTGCCTGTTCTGCCGCATTGTCGCCGGGGAGATCCCGGCCGATGAGGTAATGCGTACCGACGAGGTGGTGGCATTTCGTGATATCGCACCGCAGGCCCCGGTGCACGTGCTGGTGATCCCCGCCAAGCACTATCCAGATGCCATGTCGATGTCTACTGCGGATCCGCAACTGGCCGGTCATTTGATCAAGGCTGCTACCGATGTCGCGACCGCCGAAGGGCTCGAGGGCGGCTACCGAATCGTGCTGAATACCGGTGACGACGGTGGTCAGACCGTCCACCATGTCCATGCCCATGTACTCGGGGGCCGGGCGATGAAGTGGCCACCGGGATGAGCGCATCGGTCCCAGATAGCGCGCAGGCGCAGGCCAAGATCACGGTGCCGCATTCACAATCCATGGTGGCGCTGATCGGCTCCGATGATGAGTTCTTGCGTCTTGTCGAAAGCGCATTTCCGGATTGCGATGTCCTAGTGCGGGGCAATGAGATCACGCTGACCGGCACTCCTGGCGATGTGGGGATCATCGAGGTCTTCTTTAGTGAGATGCTGGCGATGCTGCGTACGGGCCAACCGTTGACAGCGGAGTCTGTCGAGCGCAGTATTTCACTGCTGCGAACGGGCGCGCGGCCCTCTGAAGTCTTGACTTCGAATATTCTTAGCAACCGAGGTCGTACTATCCGCGCCAAGACACTAAATCAAAAGCGCTATGTAGATGCAATTGATAACAACACTGTGGTATTTGGTATTGGCCCAGCCGGTACCGGCAAAACCTACCTCGCTGTTGCGAAGGCGGTGCAGGCCTTACAAGCCAAGCGGGTTAACCGCATTGTCCTTACCCGGCCGGCCGTTGAGGCCGGTGAGCGCCTTGGCTTCCTGCCCGGCACCTTGTCCGAGAAAATCGATCCTTATTTGCGCCCGCTCTACGATGCCTTGCACGACATGATCGATCCGGACTCAATCCCGCGGTTGATCACCAGTGGCACGATCGAGATTGCGCCACTTGCCTACATGCGCGGACGAACCTTAAATGATGCGTTCATCATTTTGGATGAGGCGCAGAACACTTCGGCCGAGCAGATGAAAATGTTCTTAACCCGGCTTGGCTTTGGATCGACAATGGTCATTACCGGCGATGTAACCCAGGTGGACCTCCCGAGCGGTACCACCAGTGGGCTGCGAGTGGTTGGCGAGATCCTCGAAGGCATTGATGATGTGGCTTTTTGCCGCCTCACCTCTGCGGATGTCGTCCGGCATAAGCTGGTCGGGCGCATTGTCGAGGCTTACGACCGCTATGACGCTGAGCGGGCACCCAAGTGAGGTGCGTGCGTTGAGTGGGTCGGCGGTAATTGTTTCGAATGAAACCTCGATGCAATGCGACACCCGGGCGTTGGCGCAGTTGGCTGGCTTACTTTTCGTGGAACTGCGGATCCACCCGGATGTGGAGTTGGGGATTCGGCTGGTCGATACTGCTGAAATGACTCAGCTGCATTTGCAATGGATGGATGAGCCGGGCCCAACTGATGTGCTGTCGTTCCCGATGGACGAACTGCGAAGTGCCCCGGTCGGCGCGGAGCCCCAACCCGGGCTCCTAGGTGACATCGTGTTGTGCCCGGAGGTAGCAGCCGCTCAGGCGACCGAATTCCTGCGGAGTCTCGATGAGGAGTTGCAATTCTTGACTATCCACGGAGTACTCCACCTAATCGGGTACGACCACATGACAGCCTCCGAGCACGCGCAGATGTTTGGTTTGCAAGATGACTTACTCGCGACATGGCAGCTGCAGATTGCGGGAGCGAGATGACGGCGGTTGATATTTGGTGCATCGTCCTCACGGTAGTGCTGGTTGGCCTGGCCGGGCTATTGATAAGCGCCGAGACGGCTATCAACAGGGTCTCGCGTGGCCGAATCGAAGATATTAGGCGCGAGTCCGCTCGTCGTGCTGAAAGATTGTTGCTGGTTCTCGAGGATCGTGCCCGTTATGTAAATGTGCTTTTATTCTTGTCAACCTCGGCAACTGTTACCGCAACTTCACTGATTACGTTTGCGGTCTACGACATCTTCACCGTGCACGGCACTTGGCCGGTCTGGGGTGCTTTGGCGCTAGCTGTTGTCATCATGGTGGTGATTTCATATGTGGCGCTCGGTGTGGCCCCGCGGACCTTGGGGCGTCAGCATGCTGAGCGCATAGCGCTAAGAGCGGCGGGCACCGCCCGTTTCCTGGCGGCGGTGCTCGGGCCGCTAACCACCTTGCTTATTCATCTCGGGAATGCACTTACCCCGGGTAAGGGATTTCGCGAGGGGCCGTTCGCGTCACAGGCTGAACTACGAGAGCTAGTCGACCAAGCCAAGGCCGACGCCTTGATCGAAGATGATGAGAGGCTAATGATTCACTCGGTATTTGAATTGGGTGACACATTCGTGAAGGAGGTAATGGTCCCGCGCACCGAGGTGGTTTTTATTGAGCGCAGCAAGTCACTGCGACAGGCAATGTCACTCGGGCTGAGATCAGGCTTTTCGCGGATCCCGGTGATCGGCGAGAACTCCGATGACGTAGTTGGTGTCGTTTACCTGAAAGACATGATGCGGCGCACCTTTGACCACCGCGAATCCGAAAATGATGAGCGGGTAGAGAGCTTGATGCGCGCACCATATTTCGTGCCTGATAGCAAGCCGGTTGACGCGTTGCTCCGAGATATGCAGTCTGCTCGCGTGCACATGGCGATCGCGATCGATGAATACGGTGGCACCGCCGGCCTGGTGACCATCGAAGATGCCCTGGAGGAGATCGTCGGCGAAATTGCCGATGAATATGACACGGCTGCTCCCGAAGTCGCCGAGTTGGCAAGTGGCGCCTTTAGGGTCAGCGCTCGATTGCATGTTGAGGACTTTGCGGACCTCGTCGGCATCGAAATTGACGGCGAAGAAGAAGGTGTCGACACCGTTTTGGGCTTGATGGCCAAACGCCTAGGCCGCGTGCCGATCCCCGGCGCAGTTGTCGAGGAACTCGGGTGGACGATGACCGCTGAACA
>CAJBZP010000113.1 GCA_903960135.1 uncultured Actinomycetes bacterium
AACTGGTGCGGATTGCTCGTTATTGAAAGTTGCCGCCGCTTCGATGCAGGGTTTCGAGGTGCTCATCGACAAACTTGCTGCGTACGGAACCCCCTCTAGCACCTTGATTCTGTCGAGCCCATTAACCCGAAGCGCGGTAGTTGCACCCTAAAACTCAGCACTCAACAAGGTGGTGGGGTTGTTCGGGTGTCGCGTACTGCTGCCAAGACCATTGGCCAGGCCACACTCGTCGGGTCAATGAGTTCGAAATGGGCGACGTCATCAATTTCGATTAACGTGACGTCGTCGCCAACATGCGCCGTCAAATAGTTGCGAGCTAGGGCAATGGGCACAAGTGAGTCCAACTTGCCGTGCAAGTTAATGACAGGAACAACAGGCGGCAAGTGCATTGGGTCTAGGTCTAGGCGCTCCTTAGCTGCGCAACCCAAGAAATCTCGAACGCCACCATCGTCTAGATCAAGTTGCTGGGCTAACTCAAGGTCGCTGACGGCTCCCAGTGCGATGACGCCCGCGATTTGATCACCTAGATCAACCTGTGCTGCGGCCCAGAGCGCCAAGTGGCCACCGGCTGAGTGGCCGATGATGATGATCTGATCACTGTGACCGGCGAATTGCGCTGGGAGGGTGGTGATGGCAGCGCGGATATCCGCGACCATGGCATCTGGATCACCGGGGATGCGCCGGTATTCGATTGATGCCACCTGCCAACCGGTGCCGGCCAGGGCCGACGCGAAAGTGCGCAGGTGCACGCGGTCATATGGTGGGCGCCAGTAGCCACCATGAATTAGCAGCAGCAGCGGCCGGGTCGCTGCCTCGCCCGGATCGGCACTTAGATAGCAGTCCGCCACTTGATCTGGCAGCGTCCCGTAAGTGAGCAAGTGGTCGGGCACCCGAGCCTCCCGCATCAGCACACTGCGGTCCTCAATTTCTGGTCCGGGTTCACCATTGCCCACGGCGGGGACAGTACGCGGCCCGACTTAGACTGGCAATGCAGGGGCAGGACTAGCCGATCTGGTCGGGCGACAATTGAAAGGGCAGGGGGCGCGAGCGTGAATCTATTCAACTGGCTCGCACCTGCCCAAGAAATCGGGCTGCCTTGGTGGCCCCTGGTGCTCGTCATTGCAGTGCTGCTGATTATCAACGTCATAAATAATCGCGTCGCACCCAATTCACACTACTTACTCTGGTCGTTTGCGAGTTCGGTGATCCTGCTAGCACTAGGCCTGCTCGATGGCAACTCTTTCACCGAAATGGGCCTTAGCTGGAGGTATTACCTGAGCGGGCTGATCTGGGCCGGTATCTGCATTGGTGCAGTGACCTTGGTCTATGTCGTTGGCATTATCTTCAAGCCCACGCGCAATGCCTTCCGCGATGAACGGCACGCCGAATTAAGCGGTGGGCGCCTGGCTTTCCACGCACTCCTTGAAGTGCCATTCGGCACCGTGCTACTTGAGGAGATCGCCTTTCGTGCGGTGTTGTTCTCGATGCTCGCGCGCCGCTACGGGTTGGTATGGGGCATCGTGTTGTCGTCCATCTTGTTCGGCTTGTGGCATGTGTTGCCGTCAATTGGCAGCCACGAGCAGAACCCGGCACTTGGGTCGGTGGTAGGCCAGGGCCGGCGGGGCAATATTTTCGCTATCGCTTTAAGTGTCTTGACGACTACGGCGGCGGGATTCGTCTTTTGCGCATTGCGGCTGCTATCGGGCAGCGTATTGGCGCCGATGGGGCTGCATTGGGCGACCAACGGCCTCGGCTATGCCTTTAGTTGGGCCATCATCAGGCGCACGCGGCGGATACCAGAGTGACCGATGTGACTCCTGTGGTTGGCGGTCCGCCAAAGTCCGCTAAAGCCACAAATCGGGTGACACGCGACCGACGGGCTTCCGGCACAAGCGCCGCCCCGGGCGATATGGTCAAGGCAAAGCCGCCCAACACAGTTGCTCACCACCATGGAGGATGCCCCAATGGAAGCCGCGCGTACCCCCCTTGACCATGAGGCCGCGGCGGCACTGCTAAGTGATCGTGATCGCAGTATTTTGGAGTTTGAGCGTCAATGGTGGAAGTACGCCGGCGCCAAGGAGCAGGCCATCCGGGATCTTTTCGAGATGAGTGGCACCCGTTACTACCAAATTGTGAATAACTTGATCGACACCCCAGAAGCGTTGGCCTTTGACCCCATGCTCGTGAAGCGTTTGGGCCGCATGCGGGCCGCCCGCCAACGTTCAAGGTCAGCGCGACGATTGGGCATTGACGTCGACGCAAGGTGAACAGAGATTAGGTGCGATAGGTGAACAGACCGCGAAGAGTAGGCGCACGCAGCGCACTCGCCCTTGCTGTCACGCCAATAGTTGCCGCCAGCGCACTGCTGGCCGCATCGGCACCGAGTGCAACGGCAGCCCCGCAGCCGATAACTATCTGGATCGACGTGGCACGGGCCGCAACCGTTTCCGAATTATTGACGGATGGTTACAAAGGGCACCCCGTCAATGTGGTGACAAAGGAACTCTCCGCAATCAAGACCGAGCTCGCCACGGTGCCGGTCGAACAAGCCCCGGATATTATCTGGGCGGAAAACACCTGGACCGGTGAACTTGCGACCGCTGCACTGGTTGTGCCCTTGACTTTGAACACCGCCCGGCGGGCCCTTTTCGCGCCGAATGTGCTTTCGGGATTCCAGTTTGGATCCAGCGTCTACGGGATCCCGGTGCAGTACGAAACCTGGGCGCTGGTCACCAACGCTTCACTAGCCCCAAAACCAGCCCCGACGTTCGCGCGCTTGTCAGTCAAAGCCCTCGCGCTCAAGGCCGCGGGGCGAGCAGATGTCGCGTTAGCCGTTGGTCAGGGCGCAAAGGGCAACGCGTACTTCACCTACCCGCTCTTCGCCGGCTTAGGCGGTTATGTATTCGGAAAGGATGCCGAGGGCAGCTTAAATGCTGCGGATCTTGGTATCAATAATGCAGTGTTTCGCAAGAACGCAAGCTTGATTGATGACTGGAATAGCACCGGGCTGATCAATTCATCGATTGATGTTGTTGCGGCAGAGGCCGCTTTCAAAGCGGGCCGTGCGCCTTATTGGATTACCGGCCCATGGAGTGCTTCAACCCTGCAGGCCCTTAAGTTCAAATACTTCATTTCACCGGTGCCACGGGTCGACGCCGCGGTTGCTATGGCACCACTTCTTGGCATCAAAGGATTCATGACCACGTCAGCTGCGCAAACCCATGGCGTCGCGGCCGTTGCATCTGCGCTGGTGATCAAGAAACTCAGCGATGCCGACTTCCAAACAAAGATGGCGGCCATTTCACTGAGGGCGCCAGCGAACAAGAAATCCACCTACAGCACTTCAATTGGCGGCCGCTTGGCCCAGGCTTTCGGCACCGCCGGTGTCGACGGTGTACCAATGCCGAATATCTCCCAGGCGGCATCGGTCTGGGGCCCGCTTAGTACCGCCTGGGCCACCTCAACCAGTGGACCAGATGCCACCCCGGCCAAGAAAGCTTTCGCTGCCGCACAGAATGAAATTAAAAAAGCAATCGGCTAGTTACGTACCGGTGCGGATTTAGCGCTGCGAAACCTCAGGCCAACTCGAAGCAGTGACCAAGCGATAAAGAGCACTGCCAGCACCAGAACCCCGCCGCGAGTTTGGGGGTGCTGGAGGACGATTTCAAATATCCCGTAGCCGATGACGCCGGCGGCAAGAACTCCTTGCGCGATGTCGAGCGGTGCCAACCGGCCGGTGGTGTTCCACGCCAAGATCGTCAGCCCGACAAGCAATGCTCCTACTGCTAAAGCAAAAAGCCCAGCACTATCGGGTGGCCAAGTGCTTTGGGTGGTACCGGCGAAAATAGCCATCTCATCAACTGCTGCTCCGACTCCGAGTATCAGCAGAAAGTGGGCAAAGACGGTGACGCGCCAAAGGCGAGGGTTAGCCAACTTATTTTCGGCGAAGACATCATCGAAATAGAAGGCGGCAATGGATAAATTGAACAGCAGTACTAGGGCGAAGAATCGGAAATCGATTAGTTGCTCTGAATTCGTTATCTGCACTACGAGTTGGATGAACCCTTCACCAATGGCTATCAGCAGGAGCAGGCCGAGCCGCTCGCGCAAGTGCTCTGGGTGTATCGGGAAGACCCCGGTGTCCTTCTTTCGCAGAGTGAACATGATCGGCACCAGGGTCACCGATATGACGACGGCAATCACTAGTGGGAGCAGGTCACGTGACAGGGTCGCTCCGAATAGACAGACCAGTGCCCCGACAAGTGGGCTGATGATCGACACCCGAATTCCCGGAACCCGGTGATCAGCGCGTGTTGCCGCGATAACGAACATGCAACTGATGGTGACAAGTGCGAGCGCCATGCTGAGTAGGCCATCACGCCAAGTGATAGATGCCTCGGCGTTGATTGCGATGGCAGCCAGCAGAATGCTTCCCATTTGGATTAGCAGGAGCCCCCGATATATCAAGCCATCAATCGGGAACCGATTGTGGATGAGTGATGTTAGAAACCAAAAGCTGAACAGTGTTCCAAGGGATAACACGGCGAACAGCCCGGAGTCGACATTCGGATCTTCGATAAACGAGTCATTTGATGCGGCGAGTGCGGCTACGACGGCGAGGTCATAGAAAAGCTCAAGCCACCCGGCCCTACGCTCTCCTTTGGCAATGAATTGTTCTTCGTATGACACGTGACAACTTCCCCTTAGATCAACTTCGGTTTGCGTGGGTGGCGGCAACGTCGGCGATGATGTAGGCAAGTAAGTCGCGCCCGTGGTCTGAGGCCGTCGAGATATCGGATGCGTGAATATCGACATTATGGAGTGATTGCAAGCGCAGGGCATCGCCGTCTAAATGCTGGTTTGGAAACACCCCGGCAAAGCCGAATCCAAGCTCTGCTAGGTCGACATCCAAAATGATCTCGGTTGCTGGGTCATTAAGTGGCAGGTCTAGGTAGACGGCGTCGCGTCCGCGATTCGCGACCAGATCTGCGCGCGCGTTTGTCACGACTTGCCGTAGGTCGCGGCCAGGTTGCTGTGCCGTAATGATCGAGAGATTGTGATCGTCTTTTTGAGTAATGACAATTGCGGTTGATTCGTCGATCTGGCTCTCACCGTAAGCATCTGCTGTCATCATGCGGCCGCGCAGCCCGGTGGTGGTCACAATGTCGT
>CAJBZP010000114.1 GCA_903960135.1 uncultured Actinomycetes bacterium
AGGCATTGACGCAATCTCCTGGACATTTGATCCGCTCGTGCGGCGCAACGCCATCTTGAATATCTGCAAACTCGGTGTCGATGTCAAAGGGTACGAAATAGATTTTTATGGTCAGATGCCCGATGCCATAAATAGTGGTGATCCCACCGACCGGGTATTCGCGTGGTGGCACCTGTCATCGGCCAAAGTTGCCGACGCGGTTGCGGGTCGAGTGCTTCCGCTCGACGCCGCGATGCTCACTCAGGCCGGACGAGATATTCACGTGGTAGAGATCCCGGCGGACATTGTCGAATTGCGCGGTGCTGATCCGGTTGCGGCAAGGCGGTGGCGGCTGTCGCTTCGTGAGCACCTGACCACAGCATTAGCCGACGGGTATTGCGTGATTGGCGTGGACCGTACCGGTAATTACGTCCTAGACAGGGAGCGCGCATGAGCATTGAGATGTTTCGACTGCACCTGATCAACATGCCGCTCGTGCGGCCCTTCCGCACGAGTTTCGGTACCGAGTTGGTGCGAGAGGTGTTGATCGTTGAGGCGATCTCAAGCGGCGGTACCAGTGGTTGGGCCGAATGCGCGGCATCTTCTTGGCCCGGTTACAGCTCGGAGTACACGGCAGGGGTCATCGACGTGATGACCGATCACCTGATCCCGGCCTTACGGGAAACGACAATGGCCGCAGAGCCCGAGGAAGTACGGGCGGCACTTGACGTGATCCGCGGCCACCCGATGGCCAAGACGGCGATCGCGACCTCGATGCTCGACGTTTGGTTACGTGAGCGGGGCCAGTCGATGGCAAGTTTTCTCGGGTCGACCCGAACTGAGGTCGATTGCGGAGTCAGTGTCGGAATCCCAACGACCGAAACCTTAAGTGAGTTGCTAGATGAGGTAGGGATCTATGTCGATGCCGGCTACCGCCGGATTAAGTTGAAAATCGAACCCGGGTGGGATGTTGAACCGGTCGCCGCCGTGCGGGCCCGGTGGCCCGAAATGCCCTTGCAGGTGGATGCGAACCAGGCCTATACCCGTGCCGATGCCGCGCAGCTGGCGAAACTTGATGAGTTTGACCTGCTGCTCATTGAACAGCCGCTACCGGAAGAGGATTGGCTCGGCCATCGGCTGCTCGCCGAAGTTTGCACGACACCGATCTGCATGGATGAGTCGATCCTGTCGGTGGCCTCCGCGGAGTCGGCGCTGGAGTTTGGATCGGCGACCATCATCAACATCAAGCCGGGCAGGGTCGGCAGCTACCTGACCGCGCGCGACATCCATGACATGTGCATGGCACGTAATTCACCAGTGTGGTGCGGTGGCATGCTCGAGACCGGCGTCGGTCGTGCCGCGAACCTGGCATTGGCCGCGCTGCCCAACTTCACCTTGCCCGGTGACACCAGTGCCTCCAACCGGTACTACGCGGTCGACATCACCGAACCCTTCGTGCTTCAAGATGGGCGGTTGCCGGTGCCGCAGGGCCCGGGGATCGGGGTCGAGCCCGTCCCGGAGTTACTTGCAGATTTTCGGATTTGGCGCCGGGATATCGCCATAAGTACCGGTTTTTAGCAAATATTGACACCCGTATCAACTTGACGCTAGCGTCAGGTCTATGCCCCCCCGGATTCGCACCCACGTAGATACGCGGTCCGACCTCTATGCCAGCAACCGGGCGGCCATGTTGTCGGCACTGGCCCAGCTCGATGAGTTAACCGCCCAAATGGCCGGTGGTGGTGGCACCAGCGACCCGGCAAAGAATGCCCGCACGGTGGCCCGGCACCGCAGCCGAGGCAAGCTGCTACCCCGCGAACGCATCAAGCTACTGCTTGATCCCGGTTCGGCCTTCTTGGAGTTATCACCACTTGCCGGCTGGGGGTCGGCTGATTCAATCGGTGCCGGCATGGTGACCGGCATTGGCACCGTAAGCGGTGTTGAGGTCATGATCAGTGCGAATGACCCCACAGTTAAGGGCGGCTCCCAATCTCCGATTTCGGTGCATAAGGCCTTACGCGCGATGGATATCGCCCGGGAGAATCGGTTACCGCTGATCTCCCTCACGGAATCCGGTGGCGCGGATCTGACCAAGCAGGTTGATGTGTTTAATCCGGGCGGGGCAACATTTAAGAACCTCAGCCGGTTATCAGCAGCGGGGATTCCGACGATTACTTTGGTATTCGGTTCATCAACCGCCGGCGGCGCATACATCCCTGGCATGAGTGACTACATCGTGCTGCAAAAGGACGCGGCCCGCGTCTACCTCGGCGGCCCACCGCTAGTAAAGATGGCGATCGACGAAGATGCGGACGAGGAGTCCCTTGGTGGCGCCGAGATGCACGCGCGCACCTCTGGATTGGCTGACTACCTAGCGATCGATGAGCCTGATGCCATTCGCATCGGGCGCGAGATCGTCGCACACCTGAACTGGACTAAACAAGGACCAGGGCCGGTATCGCCGCCAAGGTTGCCGCTTTATGACGCCGAGGAACTACTTGGCATTGCGTCGGCTGATATCAAGATCGCGTTCGAGGCGCGCGAAGTGCTGGCCCGAGTGCTCGATGCCAGCGAGTTTGATGAGTTCAAGCCCCTTTATGGATCCACCCTGGTCACCGGCTGGGGCAGGATAAATGGGTATCCGGTTGGCGTGCTTGCCAACAACGGAATCCTGTTCAGCCAAGAGGCGCACAAGGGGGCCCAGTTCATCCAACTATGTAACCGCATGGCGGTGCCGATCCTGTTCTTCCAGAATGTAACGGGCTTTATGGTGGGGACCAGATATGAGCAGGGCGGCATCATCAAGGACGGTGCCAAACTCATCAACGCCGTGAGTAACTGCGGGGTGCCGATGATCACCGTGATGATGGGTGCCTCATATGGAGCAGGCAATTACGGGATGGCCGGACGGGCCTACGACCCGCGATTTATCTTCAGTTGGCCGAACCATCGCATCGCCGTCATGGGGCCTAAGCAGCTCGCGGGCGTGTTGTCGATCGTGGCACGGCAAAAAACTGAGGCAGCGGGCCAAGTTTTTGACGAGGTGGCCTTCGCGCCGATCCGTGATGCGTTTGAGCAGCAAGTGGAGGGTGAATCAACCGCATTGTTTGCGACCGGTCGCCTCTGGGACGACGGCATCATCGATCCACGTGATACCCGCACCGCGTTAACCCTCGCACTTTCGGCCGTGCATTCAGCACCGATCAAGGGCACCGAGTCTTTCGGTGTCTTTCGGATGTGATGGAGATGACTAACGGTGCGCCGATAACTCGCATACTCGTAGCTAACCGGGGTGAGATAGCCAGCCGGGTCTTTCGCACGGCAAGATCACTGGGCATCGCCACGGTCGCGGTGTATTCGGATGCCGACGCGGATTCGGCTCATGTGCGTGCCGCCGACCGGGCGGTGCACTTGCCCGGGTTCACCAGTACCGAGACTTATCTAGACGCTGAGCTCATTCTCGCGGCAGCCGTGGCAGCCGGCGCGGACGCAATTCATCCCGGGTATGGCTTCCTGTCCGAGAACCCCGCATTCGCGCGTGCGGTTCAAGCCGCTGGGTTGACTTGGATCGGCCCAACACCGCAGTCCATCGAGGCGATGGCGTGGAAAGTTGAGGCCAAGCAGATCGCCGAGAATGCCGGGGTGCCGTTGGTGCCCGGCGCGCAGTTACCCGACGGCATTTCAGAGTCCGAGCAGCAAAATATCTGCGATGCTGTGGGGTTTCCACTGCTGATCAAGGCCAGCGCCGGCGGGGGCGGCAAAGGGATGCGGGTGGTGCTCGGCCGCGATGACCTCATCACCTCGTTGCAATCGGCCCGCCGGGAGGCAATGAGCGCCTTCGGCGATGACACTGTTTTCGTGGAGCGCTATCTCACGGGTGCGCGGCATGTCGAAGTGCAGGTGTTCGGCGACACCCATGGCAATGTGGTGCATCTATTCGAGCGCGAGTGTTCTATTCAGCGTCGTCATCAAAAGATCATCGAAGAGGCACCGTCACCGGGGGTTACCGAAGCGGTTCGTGAGCGACTCTTCACGGCGGCAGTCGGCTTAGCGCGGGCCATCGACTACGTAGGTGCCGGAACGGTTGAGTTCATGGTGTTCGGGACGGGCGCAGATCAGGAGTTCTATTTCCTCGAGATGAACACCCGACTCCAAGTCGAGCATCCGGTGACCGAGGAAATCACCGGTCAAGACCTGGTGGCATGGCAGATCCTCGTGGCGCAAGGGCAGGTGTTGCCGCGCACCCAGGATGAAATATTCGCTGCGGGCCATGCAATTGAGGCGCGCCTCTACGCCGAGGATCCGGCAAATGGTGATCTCCCGGCTACCGGCAGCATCCACAAGTTCACCGGCAATGGTCGATCGGCGGCCGGCCAAACGCTAAGAATTGAATCCGGTGTTGGCGACGGCAGTGTTATCAGCCCCTATTACGACCCGATGCTGGCGAAAGTTATCAGTCATGCTCCATCGCGACAGGTAGCGGCGGCCGTGCTAGCCGATGGACTAGCCCGAATGACATTGCACGGGCCGGTGACCAACCGCGATTCGCTGGTGGCGATCTTGCGCCATGAGGCCTTTGTCGCCGGAGACACCAAGACGACCTTTCTTGACGAGCACCCGCAGGTCCGCACCCCATTGACTAACCCGCATGAACGACAACGCCATGCGATCGCGGTGGCATTCGCGCTTGAGGCCTTGGCCAATCCGGAGGCCTTGGTGCCAATTGGTTGGAGCAATGTGCCGGCGGCTCCGCAATTCTTCACCATGCGAGCCCGTGCTGCCGCTGAATTCACCAACGTATTCATTGGTTATTCCCGCGGGGGCGTCAAGGTGAACATTGCGGAGTCCGAGTTGGTTCCTTTTCGAGATGTCTTTGCACTTGAAGCAGCAGTTATCGAGGACGTCGATGCGCGCACTGAGGTGCTAGATGACTCACATGCCATTGTCACTGTCCGGATCGGGAGCGTAAGCGCTCGCTGCTCGATTGCCCGTTATGGGGACGAGATATTTGTGGATGATGGAGTGATTAACTCTGCCTGGATCCTCGCGCCCAGATTTGCTGATCACTCGGCTGATGCCATCGGTCATGGACCGGCGACCACTATGCCCGGCACGATCACGGCGGTTGAGGTAGTACCGGGTGATGCAGTGGTGGTGGGTCAAACCCTCGTCATGCTGGAAGCCATGAAAATGGAGCACCGAATCATCTCCGACGTCGATGGCATTGTCCTGCAAGTATTCGTTGAGGTTGGTCAATCGGTGGATGCGCACTTGGTTGTAGTTGAACTGGAAGAGTCGGCAGATGCAACGGAGTCTTCATGAGTGATCCCATCCGGATAGCGAACTGCAGTGGCTTCTTTGGCGATCGCCTTGCTGCGGCGCGCGAGATGGTTGATGGGGGTCCGATTGATGTCCTGACGGGTGATTGGCTCGCGGAACTAACAATGTTGATCCTCGCTCGCCAACGAATGAAGCATGGTTTCGGGTATGCACGCACCTTTATGACCCAAATGGAGCAAGTACTAGGCACCTGCCTTGACCGTGGGATCAAGGTGGTTAGTAATGCCGGCGGCCTAGACCCGCAGGGGCTGGGCGCGGCGCTCACTGAACTTGCTGCGGAGTTAGGTTTGTCGGCGCGCATCGCGGTCATAACAGGCGATGATCTGATGCCAGGCTTGCCCGCATTGCAAGCGGCAGGAGAGACTTTCGCGAACCTCGATACCGGTGAGAGCCTCGAGGAGGTTTCGATCACTCCGTTGACGGCCAATGCCTACCTTGGGGGCGCGCCCATTACGGAGGCACTAAGTGCTGGTGCCGATGTGGTTGTGACCGGGCGGGTGACGGATGCAGCTTTGGTGATCGGCCCGGCGGCTTGGCGGCACGGCTGGGATTACGCCCAAGGCGCCGCCGGTCACCAGGCAACCCTTGATGCACTTGCGGGCGCCTTGGTTGCCGGGCACGTGATTGAGTGCGGGGCTCAGGCGACCGGTGGCAACTACTCGTTCTTCAGCCAGGTGCCCGGCCTGCACCACCCCGGGTTCCCGATTGCCGAGGTTGCAGCTGATGGATCGGCCGTGATCACCAAGCACGCTGGTACCGGTGGCATGGTCACAGTGGGTACGGTCACCGCGCAGCTGCTCTACGAAATTGGTGGTTCGGAGTACCTGAATCCCGATGTGAGCGCCCGCTTTGACACCATTGACCTGACGCAGGTTGGTCGGGACCGCGTAATGATCAGTGGCACCAAAGGCGAAGTCCCACCTAAGTGTTTGAAAGTTGCGATGAACTACCTCGGTGGCTTCCGAAACACTCTCACGCTTGTCATTACCGGGTCAGATGTCGAGGAGAAAGCAGATCTCGCATTGCGCACGGTTCTCGGGTTGAGTTTGACGCAGGTACGGGACTATGGCGATGACTCCCGCCGTTTGGCGGCCGCCTCCCGGCTGGCTGTCGACGAGTTGAGCGTTGACCTTTACATCAATCAGGCGCATGACCCCGAGTTGACCCGTGATGCGCAGTCAACGCTGCGACTAACGGTAAAGGACAGTGATCCGGTGAAGGTGGGTAAGCCATTTACCACCGCACTAATTGAAGCCGGGCTTTCCTCCTACCCGGGTTTCTTCCCGACTTCGCCGCCGGAAGCCGGGACCCCATATGGCATCTATTGGCCGACTACGGTGGCGCGTGAGCATGTGCTTGTCGAGGTGCAGATATGACGGTCGTGAAGGCTCAATTGGGCACCTTCGTCGGCGCTCGGAGCGGGGATAAAGGTGGGAACGCGAATGTCGGCCTGTGGGTAATCGACCCGGTCGAGAGCGCTGCGGTTGCCCTTGCCCATGATGGTGACCAGAGCCTTGACCCGCCGGCCGCGCAGGTGGCAATTGCCGATGCGAGATTTAGCTGGCTGACAGACCTGATCAGTGATGCAAGGGTCCGGGACCTGTTGCCCGAAGCGGCGCATCTACCGATTGATATTCATGTCTTCGCTAATCTGCGCGCCATCAACCTAGTGATTCACGGCCTACTGGGGCGTGGCGTCGCTGAAACCTCTCGGGTCGACCCCCAAGCCAAGGGTTTGGGTGAACACCTGCGCGCCCGGATCGTGGAGATCCCGGCCGAGTTATTGCCGGTCGCTGATCGAGACCTTGGTGAGGTGACTAGATGACCACTGCGGCAACCGAGGGCGCGAGGGCACCACTTTCGACTCGTGGACGGCTAACTCGTGACCGATTGGTGAGTGCGGCACGCGTCGTTTTCGAAGAGCGCGGGTTTGACGCCACTCGGATGAGTGATGTGGCTGCCGCTGCGGGAGTCAGTCATGGCACCGTCTACACCTGGTTCGCCACTAAGGAGGACTTGCTGCATGGTGCCGTTGACTCAGTAACCGAGCAGATGTACGAGGTGTTAAGCACGCCGGAAGTCAAGGATCCGGTCCAGCGCATCGCGGTAGCGAATGAGCGCTATCTCGAGGTGCACCGTAAAACAGCTCGGCTGATGGAAGTAGTAGCGCAAGCAGCGGTAAACGATGAGTCATTTCGCGCTGTACTCACGGGTTTGCGACGAACCCATGTGAATCGCGTTGCCAAGACGATTCGGAAATTGCAAAACGACGGCCTAGCGGTCAAAACCCTTGATGCGCAGATCTCGGCAGCCGCCTTGTGTGCAATGGTCGAAGGATTTGCCCGCTACTGGCTAAGCAGTGACGGCGAGGGGATGGGGCAGGTAGCCACGGATTCGACGGCGCTTGCGACGTTGACGCAAATTTGGGCTCGGTCTCTCGGGCTCATCCAACCTGGAGGGCAGTGATGTTATTCACCAGCGAGCATGATCAGTTTCGGCAGAGTGTGCGACAGCTCGTCGAAGGCGAAATCAACCAGAAGGCGGACGAGTGGGAAGATGCTGGGATCTTCCCGGCCCACGAGCTTTTTCCGAAACTCGCTGCAATCGGCGCCCTTGGCTTGGAGTATGACCCGGAATACGGCGGCGGTGGGGCTGATCACTCGTTCACGGTGGTGTTGGCAGAGGAGTTAGGACGCGCCGATGTTGGTGGAGTCCCAATGGCGATCGCAGTGCAAACCGGGATGGCCACCCCGGCGCTGGCGCGCTACGGCTCCGATGAACTCAAGCGCGAGTACCTAGCGCCGACCTTGACCGGTGAGTTGGTCTGCTCCATTGGAGTCAGCGAGCCCGGTGCCGGTTCCGACGTTGCTGGCATCCGCACGAAAGCGCGCCGTGATGGCGATGACTGGATTATCAACGGGCGGAAGATGTGGATCACCAATGGCACTCAGGCCGATTGGATCTGCATGCTGGTGCGCACTGATGGAGATAGTGGTTACCAAGGCATGAGCATGATCATCGTCCCGACCGACAGTGCGGGCTTTAGCATCGGCCGCAAGATCAAGAAAATGGGCAACAACTCTTCAGACACAGCCGAGCTGGTACTTGACGATGTGCGCGTCCCGGTGCGTAACACTATTGGTGAACCAGGCCAGGGGTTCCAGATGCAAATGTCGCAGTTTCAAGATGAGCGGCTCTGGATTTCGTATATGGCGGTATCCGGTGCGCGTCGAGCCATTGACCGAACCAAGGAGTACCTGCAAGTTCGTGAAGCTTTCGGCAAGCCCTTGTTGGCTAATCAATACCTGCAGTACAAGCTGGCTGAGTTGGTGGCTGAAATTGATATTTTGCAAGGCTTCTTGCACCACACGGCAGCCCGGTATGTCGCTGGCGAGAACGTGACCCGTGCGGCAACGGTTGCAAAGTTGAAGTCGGGTCGGTTAAGCCGAGAGGTTGCGGATGCGTGCGTGCAATTCCACGGAGGCATGGGTTATGCGGAGGAAATGTGGGTAGCTCGGTACTTCCGCGATTGCCGGCTGGGCAGTATCGGTGGTGGCGCCGACGAGGTGATGTTGCGCATCATCACCATGATGGAAGACATGGGAAAGCCGCAGTAGGACGCATTAGTGAATTAATCAGTGAATTAGCGGTGCAACCCCGCTGATTCGCGAGACCGAAAAAGTTCGAACCTGCTCGGTGCGGTGGTCAAATGCGGTTACCGTGCCACCGCCCATGCGGATTGGATCAATGATTTGCTCGGTGGTGGTGCCATCGGCATCGGCGTAACCAATCCAAACCGGCGTGGTTTCGGCGATCGCGAGCTTTAATGCGGCAAGGGTGGCAGCGCTGCTGGTTCGCGGGACATCGTTGGTGCCGGCTGGCCCGACCACCATCTCGCCGCGCGGCGCGCGCGCTGCTCGGTCGCCTGAGCGCAAGCCTTTTACCACGCTGGCGATAAGAGCGTCGCTGTCGCGGCGCGCAGAACTAACCTTGCGCACCAGCCGCGAGCGCACCCGGCGCTCGTCCGGGCGCAACACCACCACCGAGCCATCTGGGGTCTCTGCGGCCGGTGCATAGCCGGCATCGCGCAATGCGGCCATGAACTCGTGCGGGGTGGCCTGGCTGATCAAGATATTCGGGGCGGTCTGGGAAAGCTTCAGTGCTCGAAGTCGTCGATCACCGAGGATTGCAGAAATTGTGCCCTCGTTGTCGCAGCGCAGATAGGCGGATGCAGCCCCAACCCGGATGGCACCGTGGCGGCGGGCCAGATCATCGATCAGGTAACTAAGTGGTTGGGGCAGCCCGGTGGTCGAAGCGTCACTTAACACTGAATGGACTTTGGCCGCGTCCCAGCCGGCGTCGAATGCGCGCCGCAGGGATTGTTCGGAAAGACGATAGACGGTGGCATGACCGCGGGATTCAACGTCAGCTAGCAACCGCAATTTGCGCGCGAGTTCTGGTGCGACCGGGCCGGGGGCGATCATTGTTAAATCCGCCTGAATGAGCACGTGATCAATCTCCAGGGGCATCAGTGCGGTGATTGCCGCGGCCCCGTCGGTTGCACTAGCCGCGGAGTCGGGGCCAATTAGTGCGCGCCCGGGGGTAGTCAAAGTATTGGCGCCCATCAGGCCGAGTAGCGTCGCTTCTTGATAAGTCGCGTGCACTACTTGGGATCGAAGTTCACCACTTCGCCGAGGTTGCGCGTAATTGAGGACCTCAATCAACGCTGTGGGTTCGACTGGGTCGGTGGCGGTTGCCAGCAGTTGTAGTACTTGTGCGCGCAAGGTGACGACCGCCCTGCGCTCGGAGTCGGTTGTTAGCAGCGTCGACTTGTCGGTGGCAAGACTCGAAAGCCGCGGTGAGGTGAGCCAGGCCTGGGCAAGTGTCACCCACTGCTCGGCCGCGGATTTAGCAAGCCAGGTGTCATACCGATCGGTTGGTACCCAACATGGGCGTTCTTCCCCATCGTCGTCGAGTAGACCTGCCGCGTGCGCGATCTCGATCCAGAGCGCGGCCGCCCGGGCATCGCAATTTAGGTCACGTGCGGTGGCGGCGAAATCGCGAACCGCAAGCCCGCCCGCCCTAAGCACATTCGGTGGATCCTCGGCCCAGGCATCAAGTAAGTCCCGCACTTGCGCAATCGCCTCACGGGCGTGCACGCCGGCCTGCTCGTCACTCGTCGGGTTGATGTTCTTTCCGGTTGTGATGGGCAGCTGCGGTGGTGGCCAAGTTGGCGGCGTAGCCCCCAGGAGGTGTTCGCGTACCGCGTGAATGGCTCTGACTTCATCCTCGGTGCCCCAAACCAAGGCAAGTTCAACCAGATCCTGCAAGGCGGCCTCGGCGTGGTCGCGGGCCGAGTCGTCCAAGTCCTCGATCACGGTGCGGATGACTTCCTTGGGCAGGGCGGGGAGTTCTACCGACTGCCTTGCGACCACCGCCAGGACGAAAAGCGTCAGGGCGTCCAAGGTGTCCAGACAGCGCGAAACACTGGGTCCGGTGGTCGATCGGGCCGCCAAATTGGTGATATCCGAGGGGATCGGATGCAGTAGATCGGGGCGCCGGTGCAACAGGGCGGCAAGGGCCAGGTCATCGCGCTGCCGGAGGGCATCGGCCAAGCTGCGTGGACTCACCCGCACCACCCTACGGGTGGGTCGGTAGCCTTCACCCATGCCAACGGGAATAGTGAAGTGGTACGACGCGGAGAAGGGCTTCGGCTTCATCAACTCTGATGACGGCGAGGATGTCTTCGTCCATGTGTCAACCCTGCCCGCCGGCGTGCCATCGCTGAAACCCGGCACCAAGGTCGACTTCGGCATTGTCGATGGTAAGCGTGGTAAGCAAGCCTTGACCGTCTCGATCATTGGCCCTCCGCCATCGGTGGTCAAGGGTTCCCGTAAGGATGCCGGCGACCTAGCCGGAATTGTCGAGGATCTGATCAAGTTGCTCGACGGAGTATCGAATCAACTGCAGCGCGGTAAATTCCCGCCGGACGCGGCAGCAGCGAAAATCGCCGCTGTACTTCGTGCGGTCGCTGACGACCTCGATATCTAGCCTTGGCACCAAGGGTGCCGGTACCCGCGAGACTGCCATCAGCCGGGCCTACGCAGGTTTCACTATCGGCACCCTAAGCCAGCAGTTCTATGTGTTTAAGTGCATGGCCCGAGACTTAGCGGCAATGCCCACCGGTAGCCGCGAAGCGGTGTGCGCACCCAGCGATATTGGTTGATCAACTCGCCCGCGCAGGGGCATTGGCAGTCCCTTGGAATTGCTAGGCGTTTCGCTATTGCTATCTGGCAAATTCAGTGTTCAAATTTGGTGTCAGTTTCTTAACCTTATAAGGGAGATGACATGTCGAAGAGTGAAGTTAGTGCCCCGATTAGTTCGGTGGCCAGTGATCGGTTGGCACTTGGTGTTGGTTGGGTGCGCCCGGGTGCGGGTGGTATCGGTGGCACCCTAAACCCCTCTGGTTGGGCCTTGTGTAGTGTGCGGTGCTTTGAGGGTAACGAAGAGTAAACAGATGAATTGTTGAAATTCACAACTAAGGGAATGGGATTACATGTCGAAGAGTGAAGTTAGTGCCCCGATTAGTTCGGTGGCCAGTGATCGGTTGGCACTTGGTGTTGGTTGGGTGCGCCCGGGTGCGGGTGGTATCGG
>CAJBZP010000115.1 GCA_903960135.1 uncultured Actinomycetes bacterium
AGCGGTGGCACTGTGCATGCCGGATCCGCAAGCACGCGCAATCCTTGATTCGAAGTCACCGCAACTCGAAGCGGCCATCGAGGCAACGTGCGGGGTGGTCTGGGAGCCGACATTCGCGGTGACGGCAGTTTTTCAAAATACCTGCTGGGCGCCATTTGATGGAGTTTTCGTCAATGACGATGCGGTCTTGACCTGGATCGCTAATGATGGCAGTCGTCGTGGCGATCACGCGCCGGTACTGGTGGCACATGTAGATCCGGTTCTGGCCGCTGGTCATCTGGCCGACCCGGCTGCGGTGATTCCAATTGTCCTGGCCGCGCTGCAAAGGATTCTTGCCTTAACCGAGCAGCCGATCTGGGTTGACATCCAGCGTTGGACCTACGCGAGGCCACTTATCGCTTGGGCAGATGAGTGCTACCTAGACGATGACGTCAATATCGGGCTGGCAAGTGATGCCTGGGCCGGTGGCCCACGAGTTGAGACCGCCTGGCTGTCGGGTACGGCCCTGGGCCAACGGATCGCCGAGCGGCTTGCCGCTTCCACCTGATTTTCCGATACCCTGAGCCCATGCCTGCCATAGTTCTTGTCGGTTCACAATGGGGCGATGAGGGCAAGGGCAAGGCCACTGACCTACTCGGTAGCCGCGTCGACTACGTCGTCAGGTATCAAGGTGGCAACAATGCGGGTCACACCGTAGTTATCGGCGACCAAAAATTCGCTTTGCACCTTCTACCCAGCGGGATCTTGACCCCCGACGTCGTGCCGGTCATCGGCAACGGAGTCGTCATCGACCCAGCGGTGTTGATCGGGGAGATGACCGCGCTAAACGAGCGCGGCATCGACACTTCGAAGCTGGTCATCAGTGCCAACGCCCACTTGATCACCTCTTACCACGTCACCCTCGACAAAGTCACCGAGCGCTTTCTCGGAAACGCAAAGATCGGCACTACCGGTCGCGGGATCGGCCCGACCTATAGCGATAAAATCGCTCGCGTCGGCATTCGCGTGCAGGACCTATTCGACCCGTCGATCCTGCAGCAAAAAGTCGAAGGGGCACTGGCGAATAAGAACCAGACGTTGGTAAAAGTTTTCAACCGCCGCGCCCTTGATCCCGCTGCCGTGACCGATGAGCTGCTCGCTTTCGCCGAGATTTTACGCCCATACGTCACCGACACATCACTTCTACTTAATAAGGCCCTTGACGACGACATGGTGGTTCTTCTCGAAGGCGGTCAAGGCACCCTCCTTGACGTCGACCACGGGACTTATCCATTTGTGACTTCAAGTAATGCGACGGCCGGTGGTGCATGCACCGGTAGTGGCATCGGGCCAACTCGCATCACCGGTGTCATCGGTATCTTGAAGGCCTATGTCACCAGGGTTGGATCTGGTCCATTCCCAACCGAACTCCTCGACGAAAACGGTGAGCGCCTGCGCACGATCGGTGGTGAGCGCGGTGTCACCACCGGGCGGCCGCGTCGGTGTGGCTGGTTCGATGCGCCGATCGCACGGTTTGCCACACGAATTAACGGCCTGACCGACACCTTCTTGACCAAACTAGATGTGCTCACCGGGTTCGAGCAGATACCTGTTTGTGTTGCGTATGAGGTTGATGGCACGCGCTGCGAGGAACTCCCGATGACCCAAACTGGCTTCCATCACGCTAAACCGATTTACGAGAATATGCCCGGTTGGACCGAGGATATTTCGGGGGCGCGAGAGTTCGACGACCTCCCGGTGAATGCCCGTAACTACGTGAAGTTCCTCGAAGATATTTCCGGCACTCGAATCAGCGCCATCGGCGTTGGGCAAGATCGTGATGCCACCATCGCGATTAACGATCTAATCGGGTAGGGGCTCGCCGGCGTGGTTGAGACTGAAGTGCAGTGGCCGATGCCAGCTGACACGGTTTTGGCCGGTAGCCATGTCACCTTGAATCTTGCGGGGGCTAGCGATGCGCCTGAGTTATTCGTGGTACTTGACCATGACACGGTTTGGACCCACGTGCGCGGCCGCCCGGATTCCGTCGGTGCGTTGGCCGACACCTTGGGAGCGGCGAATGAAGTTGGCCGCTGGCCTTGGGTCGTCCGGCAAAACGGTGAGGTGGTCGGCACCACGTCTTATCTGGAGGTGTCAACCGTTGATGCCAGACTCGAAATCGGCTTCACCCTTTATGCGCCAGCGGTCTGGGGATCGGTGGTCAATCCCGAATGCAAGTTACTGCTGATGACCTGGGCATTCGAGGTCGCCGGGATGGGTCGGGTGCAACTTAAGACCGATATTCGAAATGTGCGCAGCCAAGCGGCCATCGCCCGGCTCGGCGCCGCCAAAGAAGGGGTACTTCGCCAGTACCAGCGCCGCCAGGATGACTCGGTGCGCGACACCGTCATGTTTTCGGTGGTTGCGGACGACTGGCCGGCGGTCAAGGCTGGACTGTTGGAGAGGCTGGAAAACAGCAATTAGGCATCATGATGTCTACACACGTGATGTCTTGATGCCAACAGGCTAGTATTGGCTCATGCGAACAACACTCACCTTGGACGATGATTTGGCCATCGCGCTCCAAGAGGAATCTCGTAATACCGGACAGCCCTTTAAGACCGTGCTGAATCGGTACCTTCGGCGCGGCATGGCCGTGGCCCCCGTTCCTCGAGCACCAGTCGTGGTGCGCACCTTTGACGCGGGAGTTCGGGAGGGAATCGACGTCACCAAAGCTCTAGATCTGGTTGCGGAGATGGATGATGAGTACCTGCTTGCGGTCACGGCGCGGTTAACGGCGGCAGCGGCTCAAGATGATTATTCCTGATGCGAACCTGCTGATTTATGCGACTGACGTTAGATCAGTTTTTCACGAGCGCGCGAACGCTTGGTGGACTGGCGCCTTAAACAGTGACGAGGCGCTCGGGTTGAGTTGGCTGGTCCTAATCGCTTACGTGCGGATGTTGTCATCCCCCCGGATAACAATCAACCCGATCGGGGTAAGTGACCTATTGGCGGCAGTAGAAGAGTGGCTCGACTTGCCGTCGGTGCAGGTACTCCAACCAACCCGCAGGCACCCGCAAGCCCTACGTTCGCTGCTGGTCCCTACCTCAGTGGGCGGGAATCTGGTCAACGATGCCCATTTAGGAGCACTGGCACTCGAGTTCGGGGGCACCGTGTATTCCGCAGACTCCGACTTTGCGCGTTTTCCAAATATTCGTTGGGTGAACCCCCTTAAATGATCGCCCCGAAATGTGCTGAACATTGGCCCGGTTCTAAAGTGGGCTACAACAACTGACCGCGATCAACCGCGCCAAGGCAGGGAGCCCGCCATGACATTCACCGCCGACCCAGCCGAGGGCAAGCGCGTCTTTGACCTAGACCGAGCCCATGTCTTTCACTCCTGGAGTGCGCAGGGCGCCCTGAACCCGTTCACGCCGGCCGCGGCCGAGGGTTGCTATGTGTGGGATTACGAGGGCAATCGGTACCTGGATTTCTCCTCGCAGTTGGTGAACGTCAACATCGGTCATCAGCACCCGAAAGTCGTAAAGGCCATTCAAGACCAGGCTGCGACTTTGTCGACCATCGCCCCGCAGCATGCCAATGACAAGCGTGGCGAAGCGGCCAAGCTGATCGCCGACCTGGCACCTGATGGCATGAATAAAGTTTTCTTCACTAACGGCGGCGCTGACGCGAATGAGAACGCCATTCGGCTGGCGCGTATTCACACCCACAAGCACAAGGTGCTTTCCTTCTACCGCTCGTACCACGGCAATACCGGTGCTGCGATTGCCGCAACCGGTGATCAGCGGCGTTGGCCAAATGAGTACTCAACCCAGCACGTGCACTTCTTTGGGCCTTATCTTTACCGGTCGGTCTTCTGGGCGAAGTCGGCAGAAGAAGAATCGGCGCGCGCCTTAGAACACCTAGAACAGGTAATCATCTTCGAAGGGCCGAGCACGATCGGCTGCATTTTGATCGAGACCGTGGTCGGTACCGGTGGGATCTTGGTGCCACCCCCAGGCTATCTCGCCGGCGTTCGCGCCCTATGCGATAAGTACGCAATCGTCTTGATCCTTGACGAGGTAATGGCCGGATTTGCGCGCACCGGCAAGTGGTTTGCCTTTGACAACTTTGACGTCAAGCCTGATCTCATTGTCTTTGCCAAGGGTTCGAACTCCGGCTATGTGCCCGTAGGCGGTGTGGTGATCTCCGATGAGATCGCGGCGACATTCGATACCAAGGTGTTCCCCGGCGGCCTCACCTACTCCGGTCATCCCCTTGCGGCCGCCTCCATCGTTGGCTCGATCAATGCGATGAAAGAAGAAGGTGTGGTCGAAAACGCAGCGGCCATCGGCAAGGATGTCATCGGGCCTGGGCTACTTGAGCTCCAAGAGCGCCACCCGGTTATCGGCGATGTTCGAGGCCTGGGCGTGTTCTGGGCCATCGAGTTGGTTTCGGACCGCGCGACCAAGGCCCCGTTGGCGGAGTACCCGGGCACCTCCCCGGCGATGGCTGAGATAATTGCCGAATGCCGAAAGCGCGGCTACCTGCCATTTGTGATGATGAACCGGGTGCACGTGGTGCCACCATGTGTAGTCACCCCTGAGCAGGCCAAGGAAGGTCTTGCGATTCTGGACGAGGTTCTCACCTTGACCGATAAGCACTACGTCGGCTCCTAACGTGAAAGTTCTTGTCATTGGCTCGGGTGCGCGCGAGCACGCCCTAATCAATGCCCTGCTCGACGATGACGAAGTCGAATGCGTGATTTGTGCGCCCGGCAACGCGGGCATCGCCGGTGTTGTCGAAACCCATCAGGTGGCGGTAAGTGATCCGGTGGCGATTGGTGAACTAGCTGCGAAATTGGCGGTCGACCTCGTTGTCATCGGCCCTGAGGTCCCACTCGTTGCCGGCGCTGCCGATGCGGTTCGCGGCCGAGGGATTGCCTGCTTTGGGCCATCGGCTGCTGCCGCGCAGTTGGAGGGGAGCAAGGCATTCGCAAAACAGGTGATGGCCGAGGCGAGTGTGCCAACCGCACTGGCACATGTCTGCACCACGATCGCTGAAGTCGGGGCCGCTATTGATCAGTTCGGTGCGCCATTTGTGGTCAAGGATGATGGCTTGGCAGCCGGCAAAGGCGTTGTCGTGACAAATGATCGAGCCGAGGCTATTGCGCATGCTCAATTCTGTTTGGCGCGCGCTGCAGATGCGCAAGTAGTAATCGAGGAGTATCTAGACGGCCCCGAAGTTTCATTGTTCGGCATCACCGATGGCACCACCATTGTGCCGCTGCAGCCGGCGCAAGATTTCAAGCGTGTCCGCGACGACGACGAAGGCCCCAATACCGGCGGGATGGGCGCGTACTCGCCACTGCCGTGGGCACCGGAGCATCTCGTCTCCGACGTAACCGAGCGGGTGCTCCAGCCGATGGTCGATGCCATGCGTCATCGGGGCACCCCATTTGTCGGCCTGCTGTATGCCGGATTGGCTTTAACCGCCAGGGGTACCCGGGTAATCGAATTCAATGCGCGCTTTGGTGACCCAGAGACCCAGGTGGTCTTGGCTCGGTTGGCGTCACCGCTGGGTCGGTTGTTGCTGGCGGCTGCCACCGGCCGACTCGCTGATCTACCACCACTTGTCTGGCGCCAGGAGTCTGCCGTCACTGTTGTCATCGCGGCGCATAACTACCCCGAGACCCCCCGCACCGGTGACCTAATCTCGGGGATTGAGGCGGCCAATGAGGTTCCTGGCGTGAACGTCCTGCACGCTGGCACCGCAGTTAACCCGCAGGGCCAACTGGTGTCGGCCGGCGGCCGGGTGCTCTCGGTCACGGCCATCGGGGATCAGCTCGCGCAGGCCCGGGAGCGGGCGTACGGGGCAATTGCCCTGATCACCTTGGCTGGGTCGCATTTTCGTACCGATATTGCGGAGATTGCCAGCGCATCGAAGTAGACCCTGGGTTACGATTTTGCCTCCACGAACGGGGAGTAGCCATGCGATTAGGTTCGATCATGCCTTTGACCGCACTTGCTGCGGTAGCAATCCTGTTGGCCGCGGCGGTTGCGCCGGCCGCGAATGCTGCGACTAAGCCAGGAGCCAAGTGCACGAAGGCCGGGGTCACGGTGCATGTGGGTAATAGTGATCTGCGTTGCGTGAAGAAAGGCGGCAAACTCGTTTGGGTGAAAGTCGCCTCCGGTGGTGGGAGCGGTGGCAGTTCTAGCGGAAGTAGCTCCAGCAGCATTACATCCAACGCCAGTATTCCGAAGGTTATCCAGAATTGGGGCCTGGCACTTGACCCCTACGACAGTGCATCGGGCAAAGCCGGCGTGATGCAGTTAAAGGGTGTCACGCCACCTACTTTCAGCAACCCGGCCGACACCGCTGCCTACAGTCAAATAGTTGGACTGTATGGATATGTAGTGCAAGGAATCCTAGAGCCACAAATGGCCTTCATCGCTCCGCTGGGCACCCCGGTGATCTCCATGCTCGATGGCACGGTCTGTGATCTGCCGCAGCTGTACAGCAATGACTACAGCGTCCGAGTAGCACCCACCGGTATAGCCTGCACGCAAGGTGGCGCTGCCATTCTCTTCGAGCATGAGCACCTGATTAATGCGACCGTGAAAGTTGGCGACAAAGTAAAAGCTGGCCAGCGGATCGGCACGGTAAGCGACTATAACTCGAACTGGAAAGCCAATGGCATGGGCATGATTGAGACGGGGGTTTTCTTCGCCAAGACTGGCAGTACTGCGCCATGGCACGCTTGTCTGGCCAATTACCTAGCTCCGGCCAAGTCGGCTTCGATGCTCACCACCTTGAGTTCCATTGAAAGTGGCTGGATCGCCGTTCGCAATGACCCGTCCCTTTACAACCTAGCCGCCCAAAACCCGGTCGGTTGTCTAACCCAGGACGACATCACCGATTCGAACTCGGGCGTGAAGTAGGCCACGGGGGCGAAATCGGCGTTCTGGCCGGTAAGTTGGACGCGTGCAGGGCGCGTGGAACAATAAGACGGTGACATCCGCCCAGCAGGTTCCCAATGTCCTAGCTGGCCGTTATGCATCCAAGTCGATGGTCGCCATCTGGTCACCGGCAGCCAAGATCGTGCTGGAGCGCAGGCTTTGGCTCGCGGTGCTTTCGGTCCAAGTGAAACTTGGAATGGTGATCCCTGCCGGTGCGATTGCCTCGTATGAAACGGTGCTTGAATCAGTTGACCTCCCCTCAATCGAGGCTCGGGAGCGAACCACCAAGCACGATGTCAAGGCCCGTATCGAGGAGTTCAATGCGTTAGCCGGATACGAGCTGATCCACCTTGGCATGACTTCAAGGGATGTCACCGAGAATATCGAGCAATTTCAGATCCGCGAGTCTTTGACTTTGTTGCGCGTGAAGGTTATTTCGACACTGACCAAATTATCGGAGTTGGCGGTGCGGTACTCCGATACTGCGATCGCGGGCCGCTCGCACAATGTGCCGGCACAGATAACCACACTGGGTAAGCGCTTCGCATCCGCAGCAGATGAACTAATTGTCGCATTTGATCGGCTTGATGATCTAATTTTACGATACCCGCTGCGCGGTATTAAAGGACCAGTAGGCACTGCCCAAGACATGCTCGATCTTTTCGACGGCGACGACTCCAAGTTGGCAGAGTTAGAGGCTGCGATAGCTGAGCACCTTGGATTCGAGCAGGTGCTCAGCAGCGTCGGCCAGGTGTATCCGCGGTCACTTGACTTCGATGTGGTGTCGGCTTTGATGCAGCTTGCCTCAGCACCGTCATCACTTGCCACCTCTATTCGCTTGATGGCAAGCCATGATCTAGTTACCGAGGGATTTAGACCAGGGCAGGTTGGGTCCTCGGCGATGCCACACAAGATGAACACTCGCTCCTGTGAACGCGTCACCGGGCTAGCGGTTGTTTTGCGCGGTTACGTCACCATGACTTCAGAGCTAGCGGGCAACCAGTGGAATGAAGGCGACGTCGCCTGCTCAGTCGTGCGCCGAGTGGCATTGCCCGACTCGTTCTTCGCCGTTGATGGCCTATTTGAAACCTTCCTGACCGTACTCGGTGATTTCGGCGCTTTTCCGGCGGTGATCGAGCGTGAACTGGAGCGCTACCTGCCCTTCCTTGCGACCACCAAGATTTTAATGGCAGCTGTGCGCGGTGGAGTCGGCCGTGAAACCGCCCACGAAGTCATCAAGGAGCATGCGGTGGCTGCGGCACTGGCAATGCGCGAGCAGGTGAACATTGAAAATGACCTGATGCAGCGACTAGCTGCCGACCCGCGCCTAGGGCTTTCGCTAGCTGAGCTGACTGCGCTGATAGCGAATCCGTTGACCTTCACCGGTGCTGCTGCGGCCCAAGTCGATGCAATAGTCAGTCGGGTGGGGCAGATCGTGACCGAAAACCCCGGGGCGGCCAGCTACCAGCCCGGTGACATCCTGTGAGCAACGAGACGCCGCTTTACGACCTACCCGCCGGTTACACGCACGTTTACTCCGGCAAAGTCCGGGACTTATATACCACGCCGGAGGATCGCTTACTTTTTGTTGCAAGTGATCGCATCTCCGCTTATGACTGGGTGCTGCCGACCACCATCCCAGATAAGGGGCGCATCCTCACTGCGTTATCCCTGTGGTGGTTCAAGCAACTTGAGGGGGTCGCCCCTAACCACCTGCGCAGCACCTCGGTGCCGGCGGCGGTCAAAGGGCGCGCCATGATTTGCGATCGACTCGAGATGCTGCCAATTGAGTGCGTTGTTCGCGGCTATCTCACCGGGTCGGGATTGACCACGTACTTGGAATCCAGGTCGATCTGTGGGGTGGGCCTGCCGCCCGGCCTCAAAGATGGCTCACTACTGCCAAAGCCGATCTTCACACCGGCCACCAAGGCAGAGCTCGGCGAGCATGACGTAAACGTCACCTTTGACGAAGTCATGACCATCATCGGCCAGGAAGAAGCGCAGGAGTTAAAGCGCTTGTCGCTCGACATCTACCAACGGGCGAATGACAAAGTTCGCGCGCGTGGCTTGATTCTTGCCGATACGAAATTCGAATTTGGTATCGGGTTGTCGGGCAAGAATGTGGGAAAGGTCGTGCTCGCGGACGAGGTGCTGACTCCTGATTCATCGCGTTACTGGCCGGCGGCCTCGTGGGCACCCGGTGGCCCGCAGCCCTCATATGACAAGCAGTACGTGCGTGATTGGCTCACCTCCCCGGCCTCGGGTTGGGATCGGCACAGCAATACCCCACCACCCCCGCTCCCGGACGAGGTCGTCGAGCAAACGCGAGCCAAATACATCGAGGCCTACGAGCGCGTGACCGGGGAGGCCTTCCGGTGACGACTTGGTTGATCACCGGTGGCGCTGGGTACATCGGCTCGCATGTCGTGCGGGCACTGATTGAATCTGGACGCAAGGTTGTCGTTCTCGATGATTTTTCGAGCGGACTCGAGCGTAAAGTGCCAGCCGGTGTGCCAATCGTGCGCGCTTCCATCGCGGATCGTGCGGTGGTGGCCGAGGCCCTGCGCACCTTTCGAGTTGATGGCGTGATCCACCTAGCCGCCAAGAAGGCGGCTGGCGAGTCGGTCATGAGGCCCCTTTATTACTACCGTGAAAACGTAAGTGGCATGGTGGAGTTAATTGCAGCGATGAGTGAAGCCGGCGTAGCCAAACTCGTCTACTCATCTTCAGCGGCTGTTTATGGCACACCGATTAGTAACCCAATTACCGAGGACGCCCTACTAAAACCCGAATCCCCATATGGTGAAACCAAAGTCATTGGCGAGTGGCTGGCACGCGATGCCGGTGTGGCCGACGGGGTTTCGTGGGTAGCTCTACGCTATTTCAATGTGGCCGGCGCCGCGAGTGATGATTTAGGCGACAACAGCATCAACAATTTAATCCCGATGGTTTTTCGTGCCTTGGCGCTGGGTGAGCGGCCCCAGATATTTGGCGACGACTACCCAACAGCCGATGGCACCTGCATTCGCGACTACATTCACGTGGCCGATCTTGCTGATGCGCACGTTGTCGCAGCAGCGCGATGTGAGTCCTCGCGAAGTGCTGAGATATTCAATGTCGGTCGCGGCGTCGGCTCATCGGTTCGCGAAGTCATGGATACCATCGGGTCGGTAATCGGCAGAGATGTCGAACCGGAGATCGTCGCACGCCGAGTCGGCGATCCGCCGGCTTCAACTGCCGCGACGGGTTACATCGAAGGAACACTCGGTTGGCGGGCCACGCATGATCTGCGCGCCATGGTGGCTTCGGCTTGGTCGGCCTGGTCGGCTTGGTCGGCACTGCCGCCTAATTGAGCTTTGGCTGCACCAAGAAGACCGGGATTTGCCGGCCGGCATTTCGCTCGTACATTGCGTAGGCGGACCACATCGCCACTAACTCTTGGTAGAGCATGTCGCGTTGGTGCCCGGTCACCTCAATGAAGGTGCAGTCGGTCTTGGTGCCGTCGACCTCAACGCAGCCCGTGGGTTGGGCACGCACGTTGAACACCCAGCCAGGTACTTGCGCCTGCCCAGCATTTGAGCCGGTGATAATCCACGCGCTCGCGTGCGGCGCCGCGAGCAACGGGGTGCGCCGCCATTGCCCAGATTTACGGCCCAAGGTGGTGATCCAGATAACCTGCTGCCCCCCGGGGAACCGGCGCCAAAGGCGCCCGCCACTTAACTTGTCGACGGCCCGGTGGAGGCCGGTGGTGGTGCGGAGGGCCAACCCCCACCAAGTGTCATAGGCCCGAGTACCCATGTGCACACCGTACACACCGCCCCGCTTTACGTATGGCACAATGTATGGCACGATTACCGACATGAAGCGAACCACCGTGTATTTTCCGGATGAACTCAAGGCCAGGTTGGCAGCCGAGGCAGCCCGCCGGCAGGTAACCGAGGCCGAGATCATTCGGCAGGCTGTGGATAAAGAAACCCGGCGGCCGCGTCCCCGTGGTGGAATCTTCTCCGGAGACACGGGCGGGTTAACCGGGGCTAATCTCCATGAGCACATGGAGGGATTTGGTGAAAATTGATCATCCTCGACACGGGTGCAATGTTTTCTTATCTGGTTGCATCCGACCCGCACCATGAAGCGGTGGCGTCAATATTCGCAACTAATAGCGAGGGCTTCGTCCTTAGCCCATTTGTGATTGCCGAATTGGACTATTTCGTCATGACGAGATTGGGTGTTCGTACCGAGCTCGCTTTTCTGGCAGACATTGCGAGCGGTGCATATGAACTGCCGGTGCTGAGCGCAGCCGACTTAATAGCCTGCGCGGGCGTCATCGACAAGTACGCCGATCAGCGGGTAGGAGTGACCGATGCGTCGTTGGTCGTACTAGCGGAGCGATACCAAACCCGGCGTATCTGCACACTTGATCACCGACACTTTGGGGTTATGCGAGGCACGGACGGAACTCCATTCGAACTTTTACCGTGATCGGGTGGAAGTTGGAGTAAAGTGAGGCTGCTAGCCAGTGGCTCATCAGCGGCTACCACTTCGAGGGCTCGAGGATGCACTGAGACTTCACTAGGTGGTCGGTCGCGGCTCCAGGGGAGGTGGTCGAAGATGCGCGCCACCCGATTAATCTATGTCGAGAACGATCCTGCTCTCCTTGGCATTATGGGTTCGTTACTGGCCGAGTCACCGGAAATCGATGTTGTGCTCGCGACCGAGAGCCCTGCTGAAGCAATCGCCTTCGAGTCGATCGAGTTTGCCGATGTCGCCCTGCTTGATCTGGCCCTAGGTGCAGGCGAGATGAATGGCGTGGATCTAGGCCTCGCGCTGAGGCAGCGAAATCCCAATCTTGGAATCGTGCTCCACTCTCAGTACCCCTTGGACTTTGCCACGGAGCGAGTGCCTGCAAATGAACTTATGGGGTGGTCCGCTCTCCAGAAATCGGGCCAGATCAATATCGACGAACTCGTGGTCCTGCTGAAGTCCACCGCCCTTGGGATTGGCAATCGAACACAATTCGACCCGATGGACCCGCAGGTCAGCAGACACCGCCCTGGGTCTGAACTCGACCGGCTATCTGACCGGCAACGAGCGATTATGGGCCTAACCACCGCGGGCTTCAGCGCGCAGCAAATAGCTGAGCAACTCGCCTTGAATTACGACGCCGTGCGCCAGGATCTCGTGCGCGCGTACCGAATCCTCGTGCCTGATGAGGCCGTCGGAACGGACCGCCGAACTCAGGCCGTTCTTGCGTATGTCCGACTAACTCGCGATCAAATCTGGGAATCGACATGACCTTGGCTACACAGCCACAGCCACCCGCGCGGGCCGGGGTTCGCTGGTGGCAGTATCTCGGCCCATGGCCCTACCGGCCGTGGGCGGGCCTAATGGCGGTGGCATTACTGAGTTCACCACTTGTTAGCGAATCTCGTGAGACCATCATGGCTTCACCCCTAACGGTCATTCCCCTGGCTCTAATCCCCCCGGTGGCTGCGGCCCTCACCCTGGCTGGCGCCTTCAAGTTGGGAGCGCGCTACCTCCGCGGTCGGGCACCGCGAAGGCTGACAACTTACCTCCTCTATGTGCTGGGCAGTGTGGCCCTTGCGATAGCGGTGGCCTCCATCGCTCGATTGCTACTTGGGGAGCCGCGTGAGGTAGTCACGGCCTTCTTGGTCGCCTGGACAGTTCGCGTGTGGATATGGGCACTGTTGATTCTCGCAGTCGTCGGGGTATCGGAACGCCGCCTGCGGGAGCAAGTACAACTGACACAGGAGGCGCTTAGCCTTTCCCTTGAACGGCAATTGCTCCTGGTGGTTAGCGAGGAAAAATCCCGTCGCCAAGTTGCTCGGCTCCTCCACGATCGGGTGCAATCGTCCCTGATGACAGCCTGCCTTGAGTTGCGCCGAGCGATAACCCCGGGTGGCGATCTGGACCATGCTCGAATTGACTCGATAATCGCCAAGCTCGAGGCAATTCGCGGGGTTGATGTGCGCCAGGCCGCGCGGATCCTAAGTCCTGAACTGGGCAATGTCGATCTTCACACTGCACTTGCGGAACTAGCCCTACTCTATGAGCCCGGCCTGAGCACCGAGATCAGGATCGATCCCTGGGTCAGTGACCCCGCCGCCTCGGTGCCAGAGGACACGCTTTTGGCCTGTTACCGAATTGCCGAGCAGGGGCTGCTCAATTCCGTCGTGCACGGCCACGCCACCAAGGCCACCTTGGACATCAATTTCGACGACACCGGGCAGCTGCGGCTAG
>CAJBZP010000116.1 GCA_903960135.1 uncultured Actinomycetes bacterium
ACGGTGCCCAAGGTCAACACATTGTTGACGATGGTGGGCGCACCGAAAAGCCCGTGCAAGGCTGGGATCGGCGGCTTGGCGCGCACCATTCCGCGTTTGCCCTCGAGGCTTTCGAGCATTGCGGTTTCTTCGCCGCAGACATAGGAGCCCGCACCGACTCGTACTGAAATATCAAAGGTCTTACCGCTACTAAGTACGTCGGTGCCGAGCAGCCCGTATTCGCGCGCGCTAAGTAAGGCGGCTCTCATGGTGGCAATTGCATCCGGGTACTCGGACCTGATGTAGATCAACCCTTTGGTTGCCCCACCCGCGATGCCGGCGATGGCCATGCCCTCGATCAGGGTGAATGGATCACCCTCCATCAACATGCGGTCGGCAAAGGTACCGCTGTCACCTTCATCGGCATTGCAGCATACGTATTTTTGAACCGCCTCGGCTTCCATTACGGTGCGCCACTTGATCCCGGCCGGGAAGCCGGCCCCGCCCCGACCGCGTAGGCCGGAGGCGAGCACCTCTTCAATTACCTCTTGCGGAGTAAGTGCGATTGCGGCACGCAGCCCGGATAGCCCACCGTGGGCTTCGTAGTCTTCGATATCGAGTGGATCGATAACACCAACCCGCGCGAAGGTCACTCGCTGCTGATCGGCTAGCCAAGAGATTTCATCAATCAAGCCAACAGAAAAAGCGTTAGCCGCCCCGGTTAAGAAATCCGAATCGAAAAGTGCAGCAACATCGGCGGCGGTCACTGGGCCATAACCGACCCGGCCTTCAACCGTCGCGACTTCAACCAGTGGCTCTAACCAGAGCAGCCCCCGTGACCCGTTGCGCACCAACTTGATTTCCAAATTACGTTTACTAGCTTCGGCTGCAATCGCCTGGGCAACTGCATTTGCGCCCACAGAAGTTGCCGCACTGTCAATCGGTACGTAAATGGTGGTTGTCATAGTGCTGCCCGCGAATCGGAAAGTGCTGATTCAAGTGACTTAGGTGTAAGCCGCCCGACTAGCCGCTCATTGATTAGCGCAGCTGGGCCGAGTGCGCAGTTACCCAGACAGAAAACTTCGACCACATCCACTTGGCCGTCGTCGGATCTACCACCTACCGGAGCGAGGTTCGCACTAACGTGCGCAATTAACTCGCGTGCTCCCGTGGCTTGGCAGGCTTCAGCAACGCAGATCGAGACAGTTAGTGGTGCGGGCGCCGTGGTGCGAAGTTCGTGGTAGTAGGTGAGGACTCCGTGCACATCGGCCACTGAAACATTAAGTGAGTTGGCGATTAGCGCTACCGCATCGGTTGGCACATAGCCAAAACCCTGCTGCACCGCCTGCAGCGCCGGGAGGATGAGGCGCTCGTCTGCCGGTAGTTGATCCAGTAGCTCTTGGCCGGCCGCCAGCGCCCACGGTCTTACTCGGTGCGCCACTTAAGCCATCCTTTCGCCAGGAGTAGATGCGGCCTTGACTGGTCATGCTAGGGGACGGGCAAAAAACATTCACCAATATCCCCATTCCGATTGACTCAAGGCAATCGCAGGAGGAAAGTGCCCGATAAGGCGAATCGACGCGCACGCTGCCCGCTAAATGGGGGGTTAGCAGCGTGCACATGAAAGGTGGCGCATATGGGCGCAGTTGGATTGCTCTATGTCGGCGCAATTCTCTTCCTAAATGGGACGATGTTGCTCGGCTGGATTGACGGTAAATCTGCAGCACCGCTTAATATTTTTGTTGGACTTCTGCAAGTTGTCACGCCAACGTATTTGATCATCAATGCAGACGGCGACATGACAACAATCTTGGGTGCATCAGGTCTTTATCTCTTCGGTTTCACGTATTTGTACGTAGCGTGCAACCTGATGTGGGACCTCGATGGCACCGGCCTGGGAATGTTTTCCATCTATGTGGCAATTGCAGCGGTTATCTACTCGTTGATTTCATTCAACGCGGGAGATCCAGTGTTCGGCGTTATCTGGCTTTACTGGGCCTTCCTCTGGTTGTTGTTCTACATACTCCTAGCGCGTAAGCGCGACGGTATTGGTAGATACACCGGATCGGTTGCTGCAGTTCAGGGATTCGTGACGGGATTGCTCCCGGCATTTTTAATCCTGACCGGACGCATAGCTGACATCAATGCGAACACGCTTGCCGTTATCTTGGCGGTATTTGGTGTTGTCGTTTTTGCGGCTCTGTACCTGAAGATGCGGGCACCAGCAACAGCCTAAGCATCGCGGCGGTTTAAGTAAGTGATTTTTCCCCCATCAATGAATCGGAGTGCTAATGCCAAAGAATCTATTCCCGCTTGACAACAAAAAGTCGTTCACGAATCAAAAGCACGTCGGTCACAACCGTTGGCATCCTGATATCCCGCACAACGTGACGGTGCAGCCAGGTGACAGCTTCCACGCAGATTGCCGTGAGTGGTTCGACGGCGCCATTCGCAACAATGACTCGGCGGACGATGTGCGCGATGCGCCGCTTGCCGGCGTGCACGTACTCTCGGGCCCGTTTCGGGTTGAGGGCGCAAAGCCAGGTGACCTACTCGTGGTCGACATTCTCGACGGCGGCCCATGTGGTGATCCAGATGGTGATCGTCTCGTCGAGAACCGCGACGGTATCTCCGGCGAGGGCTGGGGCTACACCGGTGTTTTCCCGTTGGAAAATGGCGGCGGATTCCTCGTCGATCAGTTCCCGGATGCCTACAAGGCGATCTGGGACTTCCGGGGTGGCAAGGCAACATCACGCCACATCCCAGGTGTCTCTTACACCGGGATCTTCCACCCAGGCCTCATGGGCACTGCCCCGTCAGCTGAGTTGCTCGCCAAGTGGACAAAGCGGGAGAAGGCACTTATCGCAACGAACCCGACCCGGGTTCCCCCACTGGCACTGCCACCGAATCCGGACAGCGCAATCCTGGGCAAGCTAAAGGGCGCTGACTATGACCGCGTTGCGGGTGAGGCTGCACGTACCGCACCACCACGTGAGAACGGCGGCAACCAGGACATCAAGAACTTCACCAAGGGCACCCGGGTCTTCTACCCGGTGTTTGTTGATGGAGCGAATTTGTCCTTTGGTGACCTCCACTTCTCACAGGGTGACGGTGAAATCACCTTCTGCGGGGCCATCGAGATGGGCGGGTTCTTGGATCTAGGAGTTGACATCATCAAGGGTGGCATGGAGAAGTACGGTGTCTCCGAGAATGCCATCTTCATGCCGGGGAATACCGATCCGCAGTACAGCGAATGGCTGGCTTTCTCGGGCACCTCGGTGACCTTGGATGGTGAGCAGAAGTACTTGGATTCATTCCTTGCCTACCAGCGGGCAAACCTGCACGCGATCGACTATTTGATGAAGTTCGGGTACACGGCGATTCAGGCCTACATGATCTTGGGCACCGCGCCGGTAGAAGGGCGCCTTTCGGGCGTCGTCGACATCCCGAATGCCTGCTCGACGGTCTACATCCCGAAGGCAATCTTTGACATGGATATCGCGCCAAGTGCAAGTGGCCCGACCCAGGTCAAGGGGAGTGTCGCTTCAGGTGGCATGGATGTGCCGATGTCGCGATGGGCAGATCACGTAGAAGGCAAGTGGGCTCCGTACCCCTGGTAACCCTCAAGAATGGAAAAGTACGGGCCCCCAATCGGGGGCCCGTACTTTTTTGCCTATGGTCTTGGTAGTTTTTGCAGGAGCGGATTATTCGGAGCCATGGGCTGTTTCTTACGCCGACCATCATTGGGTATTGAAGTCACGACTTCTGGACGGTCGCTGGTCGCCTTGGTTGAGTCAATGAGTTTCATCCGCTTTTGATCAACCGCCGAAACCTGTGGCATCGAGAAAACTCTTTGTGCTTGTTGTTTGCAGACCGGGCATTCGATGGTCTCCGTGGCCGCACCCATGGGCCGGTTCACGTCGGTAGGTCCGTCGATAACACAGTTGTACTGATAGGTAACCATTGGAAGTACTCCTTATCGCCTCGCGAAATCTCTAGGATCAAGAAATCACCTAGGTCGATTGTTGGGGCATGGGCCTTTCCCGTCAATCGATTTGCCCGACTTGGTCGCTTTTGGCACCAAATTGCTCCTAGGGCCGGACCGCCTTCACCGCGGCGCCCACGTCTGCAAAGTCACGCAACGATGTATCTAAATCAAGCTTGGCCTGAAATCCTTCGAATAACGAGAGTTTGTCTTGCAGTAGCGGCTGGAACTCGGCGAGGGCGGCAGCGGTCGCGGCAGCTGCCGCCTCGTAGGCCACGTTCGCATCGACTGCGGCTCGCCGGATTCGGGCCGAACTGGCCCCGGCTCGCGCGAGTGATCGGGTGGCGCGGGTCTTGGCCTCGAGTTGAGCCAGGGTCATGTCTGCCTGCGCGGCTAAAGCCTTGGCGCGCGCATTTTGCTCGGCGGTCAGCCGGCCACCGTATTTGGTGAGGAACCCGCTTAGGTCCTGGCGGGATTGAACTCGAAAGTCGCTCACTGCCCGGTAGGCGGCTTCGGCGGTGGCGACGCCATTGGTGCTGGCCGGGGCTGCGGTCGTGGCGGCGACGGCCTGCTGCCCGCTGCCAAGCAACACAGTGATCAGCATGCCGGCCAGCAGGGCGGCGGCACTGGCACTGCAACTCGCACTGGCACGGCGCATATGCCTTGGACGCGCTGCTTCGGCCGACCGTTCCGGGAATAAACCCGCTGAATCATTGGTTTTCTACTATGAGTCAAGCAGACTCAAACTATCTGACTCTTAATTTGCATATAGACGAAAAAGGGTGGACACTGGGGTCAGAACCCGGATAAACCGAACCAACGAAAAAGGAGTACGAAGATCATGGCCCGAGCAGTAGGTATTGACCTTGGCACGACCAACTCGGTCGTATCGGTCCTCGAAGGCGGCGAACCCGTCGTTATTGCAAACGCCGAAGGCTCGCGGACGACCCCGTCCGTAGTGGCTTTCGCGAAGAACGGTGAAGTTCTGGTCGGCGAGGTTGCCAAGCGCCAGGCCGTCACCAATATTGATCGCACCGTGCGCTCGGTTAAGCGCCACATGGGCACCAACTGGACCGTCGACATCGACGGCAAGAACTACACCCCCCAGGAGATCAGCGCTCGCACCCTGATGAAACTAAAGCGCGATGCGGAGGCCTATCTCGGCGAGAACGTCACCGACGCGGTTATTACCGTTCCGGCCTACTTCTCTGACGCCGAGCGCCAGGCCACCAAGGAAGCCGGCGAGATCGCTGGCCTAAATGTGCTGCGCATTATCAACGAGCCGACAGCAGCAGCTCTGGCCTATGGCCTCGATAAGGGTGATCAAGAGCAGACCATCCTCGTCTTTGACCTCGGCGGTGGCACATTCGACGTCTCACTCCTGGAGATCGGTGACGGCGTAGTTGAAGTCAAGGCCACGAGTGGGGATAACCACCTCGGTGGCGATGACTGGGACAACAAGGTTGTCGATTGGATGGTCACTGAGTTCAAGAATGCCCACGGTGTCGATCTGTCCAAGGACAAGATGGCGATGCAGCGTCTGCGTGAGGCAGCAGAGAAAGCCAAGATCGAGCTGTCTAGCTCAATGCAAACCTCAATCAACCTGCCGTACATCACTGCAAGTGCTGACGGCCCGCTGCACCTTGACGAGACGTTGAGCCGGGCACAGTTCGAGTCGATGACCCAAGATCTTCTCGATCGCACCAAGGCCCCTTTCCAGGCGGTCTTGAAGGACGCAGGTATCCCACTCGACAAGATCGATCAGGTGGTGCTTGTTGGTGGTTCAACGAGGATGCCCGCCGTCACCGAACTGGTCAAGAAAGAGGCCGGCAAGGAGCCAAACAAGGGTGTTAACCCGGATGAGGTTGTTGCGGTTGGCGCCGCACTGCAAGCCGGTGTGTTGAAGGGTGAGGTGAAAGACGTACTACTCCTCGACGTGACCCCGCTATCGCTTGGAATTGAGACCAAGGGTGGCGTCATGACCAAACTGATCGAGCGCAACACCACCATCCCGACCAAGCGCTCTGAAACCTTCACCACGGCAGACGACAACCAGCCATCGGTGCTGATTCAGGTCTATCAGGGTGAGCGTGAAATGGCGGCTTATAACAAGCGGCTGGGCACTTTTGAGCTGACGGGTCTACCGCCAGCCCCGCGTGGCATTCCGCAGGTTGAGGTCACTTTCGATATCGATGCCAACGGCATCGTCCACGTGTCCGCAAAGGACATGGCTACCGGTAAAGAGCAGTCCATGACGATCTCGGGCGGCTCGGCACTGAGCAAGGACGAAATCGATCGCATGATGCGCGAGGCCGAGCAGCACGCCGACGAGGACAAGCAGCGTCGTGATGAGGTAGAGGTAAGAAACACCGCCGAAGGGCTGGTCTATCAAACCGAGAAGTTCCTCGCGGATAACGCCGACAAGGTGCCCGCCGATGCCAAGGCCAATGTCGACGGCCCACTTGATGAACTCAAGAAGGCTATCGACGCCAATGACATCCCAGGCATGCGCGCGGCAACCGACAAGGTTGCGCAAGCGAGCCAGACATTGGGCGCCGCAATGTATGCCACGGCTCAAGAGGCTGGTGGCTCCGAAGGTGCAGCAGACGCCGAGGCCCAGATGGCCGACGACGATGTTGTCGACGCTGAAATTATTGACGAGGAAGAATCCAAGTGAGTTCTGAATACCAGAATGAGAACGAGGAGCATGGTGTTCGGGTAACCGACAAACGTCGGATCGACCCAGACACCTACGCACTCCGTGATGTTGATGCGCAACCGGAATCCGGGGAGGTGCGCCAGCCTATTGATGCTGGCGCACCAGCCACGGCTGAAGTTGACAAGCTGGCCGAGCTAACCAATGATCTTCAGCGGGTGCAGGCCGAGTACGCAAACTACCGGCGGCGAGTTGATCGCGATCGCGAACTTGTCAAGGAAAATGCCATTGGATCAGTTATCGCCGCGCTACTACCGGTTATCGACGATATTGACAGAGCGCGTGAGCACGGTGAACTAGAGGGCGCCTTTCGAAGTGTCGGCGAAGCGCTCGAGGGCGCCTTGGCGAAGTTGGGCTTGGAGAAATTCGGCGAGGCGAATGAACCCTTTGATCCGAATCTGCATGAGGCCTTAGCAACTGAATCCCATAGTGACATTTCCGAGCCAACGGTGACGGCCCTATATCAACCGGGCTATCGATTTGCCGGGCGGATCCTGCGTCCGGCCCGAGTAGCTGTTGCGGGGACTGACTGACCGTGAATAAGGACTGGCTCGAGAAGGATTTCTACGCGATTCTCGGCGTCAGCAAGGATTCAGCACCGGATGAAATAAAGAAGAAGTACCGCAAGCTCGCACGCGAGTTGCACCCGGACAAAAATCCAGGCGACGCGAAAGCCGAGGAGCGCTTCAAGGAAGTCTCCGAGGCTTACGACGTGTTGTCCGATGATGCCAAGCACAAGGAGTACGACGAAGCACGGGCGTTGTTCGCCAACGGTGGCTACCGCGCGGGCGGATTCGGTGGCGGCCCCGGCGGTGGTCAAGGGGCTGGGCAATACAACGTCAACATGGAAGATCTGTTTGGCGATGGAAATAGTGGTTTCGGCGATTTCCTTGGCGGGATATTCAACCGCGGTCGGCCGGGGCGCACTGCACAAGCACGTCGCGGTGGCGACCTCGAGAGCGAATTGACACTGTCATTTGATGACTCACTTGATGGTGTCACTGTGCCCCTGCGATTGAGCACTGAGGCCAGCTGCAAGACCTGCCACGGCACCGGCGCCAAGCCTGGTACTTCGCCTCGGGTTTGCCCAGCGTGCGAGGGATCGGGTCAAACTGCTCGCAACGCCGGTGGCTTCGCCTTCGCTGAGCCATGCACGGTGTGTCGCGGTCGTGGCATCTTCGTTGATGAGCCGTGCACGGTCTGCCGTGGCTCTGGCCGCGGCTTGAGCACGCGCACTGTGCAGGCCCGCATTCCAGCAGGTGTCAAAGATGGTGCGCGCATTCGGCTAAAGGGCAAGGGTGCACCCGGTGAACGTGGCGGCCCAAATGGTGACCTATTTGTCCTTGTGCATGTGACCGGGCACCCGGTGTTCATCCGCAAG
>CAJBZP010000117.1 GCA_903960135.1 uncultured Actinomycetes bacterium
CTTTGCGCTGGTGCAATGGCTGCAGTACAAGAAGGTGGGGCGTTGGGCGAACTACCTGGCCGGGGAGCGCAGTTACATAGTGCTGAGCTTGGTCGCGAAATCACTGCTGGCTTGGCAGATCTTTGCCGGCACTTTAGCCCCATAATTAGGGACCTTTGGCAGGTCAGTAGCGCCGGCTGTGCGGTTATGGTGCTTGCGAAGTCCAATTAACTTGGGAGTCGCTAATGGCACGGGTCGTCATTCTTGGTGCGGGTATCTCCGGGCACACTGCGGCGTTGCACCTGCGGCGCATGCTGGGTAAGGCTCATGAGGTAGTGGTCGTCTCACCTAATTCGAAGTGGAACTGGATTCCATCGAATATCTGGGTCGGCGTGGGCAAGATGACGGCCGACCAAGTCACATTTGCGTTGGCTCCGATCTACCGGCGAAAAGGCATTGTCTTTCACCAAGCCCTTGGCGTCGCCATTCATCCGGAGGGCGCCGAGGGCCACTCAAGCCCATTTGTCGATATAACTTACACCGACCCTGGGCGGGCCGGCGAAATTGCAACCCTTGACTATGACTATCTAATTAACGCCACCGGACCGAAACTGAATTTCGCGGCCACGCCGGGTTTGGGCCCCGATGGTCACACAGTCTCAGTTTGCACTCCGTCGCACGCGATTGAAGCGGCAGGTGAACTGGCCGAGGTGATAAGGAAATTGAGGAGTGGCGAGCGTCAGACTCTTGCCATCGGCGTCGGCCATGGTACCTGCACCTGCGAGGGTGCGGCGTTTGAATATGCTTTCAACGTTGAGCATGAACTTCGCGCGGCGGGGGTCCGCGACTTAGCCGATGTTGTTTACATAACCAATGAGAACGAACTTGGCGACTTCGGTGTGGGTGGCATGACATTTACCCAGCGGGGATTCGAGACTACTAGCAAGATGTGGACCGAGTCACTATTCCGCGAGCGCGGGGTTCGTGCAATTGTGCAGGCTCACGTCGAAAAGATCGAGCCGGGCGTTATTTACTATGAGCAACTTGACGGCAGCAAGGACAAGTTGGACTTTGACTTCGCAATGCTGCTGCCACCATTTCGGGGCGCAGACCTAAAGGCTTTTGATTTCGTTGGCGAGGACATCACCGGAGAAATGTTCGCGCCGAGCGGGTTCATGAAAGTGGACGCCGATTACACCTCGAAACCATTCGATGAGTGGCGTGCCACTGACTGGCCCAGTACCTACCAAACACCGAAATATCCGAATGTGTTCGGCGTCGGTATCGCTTTCGCACCACCTCACCAGATCTCGCGGCCACGAACTAGTGCGAACGGAACCCTCATCGCACCATCGCCGCCACGCACCGGGATGCCTTCTGGGGTGATGGGTAAGACCGCGGCTATGACAATCGCCGACATGATTAAGCAAGGGGCTGATGCAAGCGCGCATAAGGCCTCAATGGCAAATATGGGGGCGGCCTGTATCGCGTCGGCGGGTTCAGGATTACGCAACGGCACTGCGGCGGCGATGACCATGTACCCCGTTGTGCCGGATTATCAGAAGTACCCGGGCTCTGGCCGCAGCGCGAAAGACACCTATGGCGAGATAGGCCTTGGGGCGCATTGGATCAAGGCGCTCTTGCATTTCATGTTCATCTATAAAGCCAAGGCCCGGCCCGGGTGGTTCTTGATTCCGGAATAACACCCGAAGGGGCCCAACCACTGACAAGGAATCCAAATGGATAATGCAGACAGCAGCATCGCGCAGGCACCACTCCCGACAGATAAGACCATCCGCGCCCGAACCAGCCTGATAATTCAGGCCTGGCGCTTCGCGGCGATCAACCTGCGAATGATCATGATTATCCGAAAGGGCCACCACAAATAGCGCCATGCAAAATGCCTGGGGCCCTTTGACTACGCTCTAGTTGTGCGAGGCAGCGGAACTATCCTGAATATGGTCGCGATCCTTATTGGATCCGGCCTTGGCGTCTTGATCGGCCACCGCCTGCCGCAGCGCACCCGCGACACCGTCACCGATGCCTTAGGGCTGGTGACGTTGGTAATTGGGGCCTTGAGC
>CAJBZP010000118.1 GCA_903960135.1 uncultured Actinomycetes bacterium
ATCGCAGGTGGCCAGCGCCCTCACCGCAAGCGCTTCGGTTGATCGAATCACCGGCCCGAATGGCAGCCCAAACAAACTTGCGTACGTGCGTTCCTTCGTCGAGGTCGACCCGGGCACGCCAAGTGGTGGCGGCTCAAGCGGAGGCGGCTCAAGCGGCGGTGGATCAAGTGGTGGCGGCTCAAGCGGCGGCGGCTCAAGCGGCGGCGGCTCCAGCGGTGGCGGTGGCGGCGGCTCGGCCTTTGAGATCCTCGGGGTGAGCCCGGCTTCGGGTCCACTGGCCGGCGGCAACACCATCTCGCTCATCGGCACCGGCTTCACCACGGCAACCGCGGTGCTGATCGGCAATAAGAACGCCGCCTACAAAATCATCAATGACGCGCATATTGAATTAGTGGTGCCCGCCGGCTCGGCACTTGGCTCGGCCGATGTTGCCGTGCCGGTTGATAACGGGCGCGCCTTCGCACCAGGTGGCTATACCTATACGGCCAACAGCGTGAGCGCGCCGAACGTGGTTCCAGCCCCAGGCCAGGTGACCATCTACCAGCCGGCAACCACCACTACCGCCGCCACGGCCAGCAAGCCAACCATCACGGGCACCGCACTGGGCAAAATGAGTGTCACCTTCCCGGCCCCGGTAATGGCCCCCGGGGTCAAGGCCGTCCTTTACTTCAAGGGCAAGAAGGTTGCTACCGGCGTCATCGACAAAGCGCGCGGACTCGTCTTTAACAATGTCGCCAGCCGCTCCGGTCAGTACCAGGTGGTGCTGATGAAGGCCGGCAAGGTGATCTCGAAGAATAAGAAGGTCACGCTGACGGCGCCCAGTCTCAAGGGCTGACCACCACTGATTTCTGAGGTTCGGTTCAATTAGCAGGTGTTAGTAACCACCGACCCAACTAAGGCGGCAGTTGCAATCGCCGCCGGTCACCTCGCCGTGGTGCCCACCGAGACCGTTTATGGCCTCGGGGCGTTGGCGTCCGACGCCCGAGCGGTAGCCCGTATTTATGCGGTGAAAGGCCGGCCAGCCGATCATCCGCTGATAGTTCATGTTGCAGACGCTGTTGCCTTTGGTTCCTGGGGGGTTCGCATACCCACCTACGCGCACGCCTTGGCCGCAGCCTTTTGGCCCGGCCCAATGACTTTGGTGGTGCCTCGATCGGAACGCGCCAAGGACTTCGTAACCGGGGGCCAAGACTCAATAGCTATCAGAGTGCCATCACATCTTGAAATGCGTGCGCTACTACATGAACTTGCCGAACTCACCAAAGATCCTGCTATTGGGATAGCCGCGCCGAGCGCTAACCGATTTGGTCGGGTTAGCCCAACCAGTGCTGCGCATGTCATCGATGAAATTGGTGAGTTGCTTCAGGGGGACGATGTTGTTCTTGACGGTGGCGACTGCGAGGTTGGTGTCGAGTCGACCATCATCGATTGCACTGGCCCTAACCCGAAGATGCTCCGCCCCGGTGCCATAACTATCGAAGACGTGGAATCGGCTACCGGCCTTAAGGTCACGCACGATTCAACCGTTCGAGCATCGGGGACCCTTAATTCGCACTACTCACCCAATGCCACCGTGCAACTAATCACCGAAGCGGACATCGCCTTCGAAATCGAGGGGGCCGCCCAGGGGGTCATCGGACTACTCGCCCTTGCCGAGATCGCTACCCCTAGTGGGGTCGTGCGCCTAGCGGCACCCCGAAACACCGAGGAGTACGCCCGTGCGCTGTATGCCGCACTTCGTGAAGCCGATGCCCTGAAACTTGAGGCGGTACTCGCGGTGCCACCGGATGCGACCGGGGTTGGAGTTGCGGTTATTGATCGGCTAATCCGGGCGGCCGCCGGGGCCTAACCACTATTTCTGGGGTAGGTTACTTTGATACGGTATACCATATCTACAGGAGGTGGCCACCTTGCCAGCAGCGGCTTTGCTTCGCTCAGCCCGCACCTATCGGGGAATAACTCAACGTGCTCTAGCCGAGTCCTGCCGCATACATCAACCTGGAATTTCGGCGATTGAGTCTGGCGCAGAGGACGCCACCGTCGGCAGGCTCGATGGGATTCTCGCTCACCTGGGCAGCCGCTTAACAATTTTCCCCACAACATTGCGGGCCGCGTGGGAGGTCGCGACCGACATAGGG
>CAJBZP010000119.1 GCA_903960135.1 uncultured Actinomycetes bacterium
ATTCAGGGAAATGCTGCGTGGGGCCCAGACATTGGCTACCCCGGCAGCGGTGCCCGTTACCGAGGAGTGTTCTTTTTGATTTCGATAACTGGGTTCGAAGCATCGCCGTGGCGCCCTTCAGGTCAATGCTAAAGTGCTAAGGCTTCGGGCGATTGGCTCAGTGGTAGAGCACTCGCTTCACACGCGAGGGGTCACTGGTTCGAACCCAGTATCGCCCACCGAAGCAGTGCCCCGGTCTTGAATCAAGATGGGGTTGCCGCAAAGATGGCGCTGTGTCGGATTCACCCAGTGCAATCTTGCCCAGCCCGCAAGTGAGTGAACCCCGGGTCTGGACTCGGTCAGGGATAATCGAACTACTTGCAAATATTCTTGTCATTGCCACCGTCCCGCTGATCGCCCGCAGCCTCTGGCCAATATTTCGGGAAGGCATCACTAACTTCGGGTTCGCTGAAATCGTCGAGAAGCTGGCGGGCGCAGGTGGCTGGACCGATGTCGGCTGGGAGGTTGCCTCAACCATAGGTCTCGTTAAGCCGGATTTCTCGGCGTACGACTCCCTAGAGGTATTGCACCCGCTGGTCGGGATGCAGCTGGACTTCGTTGATTTATCAGTCAACTCGCATCCGCCGATGGCTATTCCGCTGGGGTTGCCGCTGGCATATCTGGATTACGGCTGGTGGCTGTCCTTTTATGTGATTGCAAGTTTCTGCTTGATTGCGCTGAGCATGCGTCTAATGCAAGTGCCCGCCTACATCGCCTACCCACTAGCATTCGGAATCGGCCTTACCGTCCCCGGGCGCTGGGGATTGATGAGCACCTACCCACTCTCGGCCATCCTGATCGCCCTCGCCTGGAAGTACCGTCGCCATCCCGCAATTGCCGGGGCGGCATACGGCATCTATGGCTCGTCTCGGGGCTTTGGATTGCTCATGCTGCTCTATCCGTTAATCAAAAGGCAGTGGAAGACATTAATCATTGGGGCGGCAATCCCGGTTGCGCTGCTGGCCATTGCTGTCGCACTGGAACCGGCTGTCATTACGAATTTTCTGGATACTTCGAGGGCCTCGATTGCCGCATCCCTGCAGCGCAATGACCTCATGACTGTCGGGGCGCTGTTGCGCAGAAGCGGTTCACAGGAATATGTGGCGTGGCTGTTGGCGGCGGCGGTAGCGGCCGCCGCGTTGTGGCGTAAGCAAGAGCCCTTTTGGGTAATCAACTGGTTCATCTTGGCGGTGAGTCCAATCGCTTGGCTGCACACTTTCGTGATGGCGATACCACTGCTCGTGGTGGTGTGGCGGTCCAGCAAATTAGGTGTCGTACTCGTTCTTATTGCGGCGGCCTCCATAGTTTCACCGCCACCACTAATCTCAACCTACTTCTCCATAAATTGGGTGGTTGTCGTCGTGGTTTCGGGCATTGCGCTGCTCAGTTGCCCGATTGCCCGCGAATCGACGGGTCCAAAATCTGCGTGACTTCAAAAGGTGCCCAAAGGCCAGGCACCTTGCGGGCCGCTCCAGAAATAGTGCATGGGCCCAAGACCCGCACTTGAGCGAAGTGCGCCCCGCTGGTGATGATGCAGTTGGCTGCGCCCTTGACAACCTGCCAGGTAATTCCGATTCCAGCGTTTGTTCGGTTGTCTCCGGTGATCAGGTTGACGCGTTGTCCTACTACGGTCGTTGCGATGCTTTGATTTATATTTGCGCTTTGCCTGCCCGGCTCAAGCTTTAGGACCGTCGTGGTGGCGGCGCCGTCATAGCCTTGGCCCCAGGGCGCAATCGCTGTTAAAGAGCAATCGCCGGAACCGCTGATGGCCGTCACGGTGAGCGTGGACGCGATGCACCCACCGGCCGCGGTAAATGAGTTGATCGGGCCAGCCGGTGAGATGAGTTCGAACACCTGAGCCTGACCATTAGGAATCGTGCTTAACGCTGGAACGAAACTCACCGGAGCCGGGCCATTGCTTGGCAGCACATTTACCCAACTGTGTGCTACGCCGAAAACATTTGGGTTGTTTAGCAACGTGAAGCTCACCCCGATGTCCTGCCAGCCTAAGGATTGGGTGACAAAGGGAAATGTGGCTCGGCCATTGCTGATAGTGATTGATCCAGACATCGGCGAGCCATTTATGGTGAATGCGACGCTGCCCTGCAAAGTAGAGGGGTAAGTGGTGGCGATCAGCTCACTGGTGATGCCGCGATAGATCTGTGGCACTTCAATCTGCACGTTCTGGCCATTTGGGGTGATCGCGACGGAAGTATTGGTGCGGGTCTCCGAGCCGTTAAGCAGTGCGGGATTTTCGGGATAGAAGATCGCGCTAAAGCCGTAGGTTGTTAGTTCGGTGGCATACCAGACGATCGAAGCGGTGGCTTCGGCGATGGTGGCTCCGCGCTTAGTTTCGGCGGCTGCAATTACGTTGCCGGCCGCGGTTCGAAATTGTATTGAGCCTACCGGGGCTGTGACGCCATCTTGGGCGGTCACGCTGGCGGTGAGGGTGTTGTAGGAGTTCACGGTGCCCAGACCCGGGGGGATGATCATGACGGTGGTGTCGGTGGCAACCGCATGCGCCGCGGGAGCGGCTACGACGAATAGGGTCGCCATGGTCGGGATCGCCCCAAGAAGGACAAGCAAGGGCTTTAGGCGTGTCATGTGATCCTCCCGCGCCGATCAAAACCGTAGGTTTGAAGGCCAAGAGTATTGTTTGGGTAATGCAGCGCACCGCATTCGATATCGCCGGCGAGGATCGCACCATAGTTGCGGCCCGGATTAATGGCGTGGTCTGTGATTTGGCCAGCCCGATTGCCGCGGACGACACGGTTGAGTTGATACCAATGGGCAGCCCAGAGGGTCTGGCCATCCTTCGGCACTCGACCGCGCATGTGCTCGCCCAAGCGGTCCAGGACACCTTCCCGGGCACCAAGCTCGGGATCGGCCCGCCGATCAAGGATGGGTTTTACTACGATTTTGATGTCGAGCGGCCGTTTACGCCTGAGGACTTAGCCGCCCTAGAAAAGCGAATGGTCGAAATCATCAAAGCCGGGCAGCGATTTGAACGCCGGGTTGTCAGCGAAGATGAGGCCGCTCGTGAGTTGGCTTCCGAGCCCTACAAGCTGCGATTGATCGGCGGGAGTGGTGGGGCCGATGTCATGGAGGTTGGCGGGGCCGAGTTGACCATCTATGACAATGTCGACTCCAAGACCGGCGCCCGGTGCTGGGGTGATTTGTGCCGCGGCCCGCATATGCCCAACACTCGGTACATTCCGCAAAATGCGATCAAACTCATGCGGACCTCAGCTGCTTATTGGCTCGGGGATCAAAAGAATGAATCCCTCCAGCGCATTTACGGCACGGCGTGGCCGTCAAAGGATGAACTAAAGGCGCACCTGACTTTTCTCGAAGAAGCCGAGCGCCGTGATCACCGCCGCCTGGGCGCCGAACTGGATCTGTTCTCGTTCCCCGAGCAGATTGGGTCGGGTCTGGCTGTCTTTCACCCCAAGGGCGGTGTCGTGCGCCGGGTGATGGAGGACTACTCACGAAAACGTCATGAGGCTGGGGGCTACGAGTTCGTAAATAGCCCCCACATCACTAAAGCCGCACTGTTTGAGCAATCCGGCCACCTTGATTGGTACTCCGAGGGTATGTACCCGCCGATGCACCTAGATGCTGAGGTAGATGCCGAAGGAGTGGTCCGAAAGCAGGGCACCGACTATTACCTAAAGCCGATGAACTGCCCGATGCACAACTTGATTTTTTCCGCACGAGGTCGCTCTTACCGCGAACTACCACTTCGCCTATTCGAGTTCGGCACCGTCTATCGGTATGAGAAGTCCGGCGTGGTTCAAGGTCTTACGCGCGCACGTGGTTTCACCCAAGACGATGCGCACATTTACTGCACGAAGGAGCAGATGCCGGATGAACTCGATCGGCTCCTCACATTCGTGCTAAATCTTTTGCGTGATTACGGTTTGACCGACTTCTATCTTGAGCTTTCCACCCGCAACCCGGAAAAATCCGTGGGGGAGGAAGCCGAGTGGATTGAGGCGACCGAGGCGTTGCGGGCTGCGGCCGGTAAGCAAAACCTCGAGTTAGTGCTCGATGAGGGTGGCGCGGCTTTTTATGGCCCTAAAGTTTCGGTCCAAGCCAAAGACGCAATCGGCCGCACCTGGCAGATGTCGACAATTCAGGTCGACTTCCAGTTACCCCAGCGCTTTGACCTCGAGTTCCAAGGCGCTGATGGCACCCGGCAGCGTCCAGTCATGATTCACCGGGCTTTATTTGGCTCTATCGAGCGATTCTTCGCCGTGCTCCTGGAGCATTACGCGGGTGCCTTCCCGCCTTGGCTAGCGCCGGTTCAGGTCATTGGAATCCCGATCACTGATGCGCACAATGATTACCTCAATGGGGTTGCCGAGCAGTTACGTGAATTTGGCGTGCGGGTTGAGGTCGATACATCAGATGACCGAATGCAGAAGAAGATTCGGACGGCGCAGAAAAGCAAGGTGCCATTCATGCTGATCGCCGGTGATGATGATGTCGCCGAGGGCGCTGTTTCGTTCCGCTACCGCGATGGCACCCAAAAGAACGGTGTCAGTATTGCCGACGCCATTACCGAGATCACCGATGTGATCTCGGCGCGGACACAGGTTTAGCCGTGGGGGAGGCTTGGGATCGCCTATGGACCCCGCATCGCATGAAATACCTGCGCGGGGAGAGCAAGCCAAAGCACACGGAGGCCGGTGCCGATTGTCCATTTTGCGTCGCACCCGACCTAGGGCCTGATGAGGGGCTTGTCGTGGCGCGTGGCAACTTTGTTTACGCCGTCTTGAACTTGTACCCCTACAACTCGGGGCACCTGATGATCTGTCCCTATCGCCACGTTGCCGACTACACCGACCTAACGGATGACGAACTTGTCGAACTGGGGCACTTCACGCAAGCGGCGATGACGGCGCTTCGCGCGGTCTCAGGTGCTCATGGATTCAATATCGGGATGAATCAAGGGCCTTCGGCAGGCGCCGGAATCGCCGGGCACCTGCACCAGCATGTAGTCCCGCGCTGGGGCGGCGACACCAATTTCCTACCGATAATCGGTGGTACCAAGACCATCTCGCAACTCCTTGAAGATACGAGGCAGTTAGTCGCCGACTCCTGGCCAAGTGGCTAGCCGCCGCTGCTAACTACCCAAAATCCGCTTCGCTGCGGCCGAAGGCATCGGCGCGAACCCAGCTTCGCGTCTGGTATAGGAGCCGGTGCCGTGGGATAGAGATCGAATTTCAATCGCGTAACGCGTGAGCTCGGCTTCGGGCACGGTCGCGCGCACCAAAGAGCGCCCACCGGCAATTGATTCGGTGCCGGTTACCTGGCCACGCCGGGTTGCAAGATCTGTCATGACCGCGCCGACGTGCTCATCAGGTAGCAGCACCGAGACTTCCATTAACGGCTCAAGCAGGCTGATGGTTATTTTCGAGGCGGCATCTTTGAGCGCCAAGGCACCGGCTGTTTGGAAGGCCAGGTCCGAGGAATCAACACTATGTGATTTGCCGTCGACCAAGGTCACTCGTATATCAACGACTGGATACCCGATCGCAACGCCCTTTAGTAATTGCGCACGAACTCCCTTCTCCACCGAGCCAATGAACGCCCGGGGCACCGAACCGCCAATGACTTTGTCGACGAACTCGAACCCGGTTCCCACTGGTAGAGGTTCGACGTTGATCTCGCAGACGGCGTATTGGCCGTGACCGCCCGATTGCTTCACGTGGCGCCCGGTCCCGGCCGCTGGTGCTGCGAAAGTCTCGCGCAGGGAAATCCGAACTTCTTCGGTGTCGACATTTACCCCGTATCGGGCCTTTAGATGCTCGGCAACGAGATTTGCGTGGGCTTCACCCAGGCACCAAACCAGTAGTTGCCCGGTAGCCTCGTTTTGATCAATTCGAAGGGTTGGGTCTTCGGCTAGCACTCGGGCAAGTGCTGGTCCGAGTTTATCTTCGTCGGCGCTGGTGTGAGCGCGGATCGCTATTGGCAGGAGTGGTTCTGGCATTAGCCAAGACTCCATGATCAGCGGCTGGGCGGGGCTCGACAAAGTGTCACCGGTCTCGGCCCGGGTTAGTTTGCTGACGGACACAATGCTGCCGGCAATGGCACGATCGACCTGGCGCTGCTCGGCTCCCAAGGGAGCGGTCAACACCCCGATGCGCTCGTCGACGTCATGATTCTGGTGGGCTGATGACCCTTCGAAATGCCCGGAAACATGAACCGCCTGGTCGGCGGTAAGGGTGCCTGAGAACACCCGTACGACCGATAGCTTTCCGATATATGGATCAGTTGTGGTCTTGATCACTTCGGCGCAAAGTGGTCCGCCCGGGTCCGCCACCAAGGGTTGCATCGGATCACCGGCGACGCTGGTGACAACCGGCAACGGGTGCTCGGTTGGCGACGGGAATCCTCGGGCGATGAGATCAAGAACCAACTCGGTACCAAGACTTGCCGGTACCAAGGCATGACCTAGTACCGGGTGGAAGTGGCCCCTAGCCACGGCCCGCTCGAAGTCCTTGATCAAGGTTTCAACTTCTATTGGTGCACCCTCGACGAAACGATCCATTAAAGTCTCGTCCTCGGATTCGGTTATCACTCCTTCGATGAGGTCACCTCGAGCCTGCTCGATGAGATCGGCGTGCTCTGGGTCGCACGCACGTTCAGCGCGTTTTCCGGTCGTCCACTCGTGGATCTGCGTTGTCAACAAGTCAATGAAGCCGATAGGCGCGCCATTGTCTGCATGGATCGGCAAGTGCAACGGGAGCACCCCGTTGCCGCCGGTGAATACCCGTCGGCAGATGGCGACGGTCTCGTCGAAATCGGCTCTTTCTTTGTCCAGTTTGGTTACTACGATTGCCCTCGGCAGGCCTACTGATTCGCACTCGTCCCATAGTTGCTGGGTTGGGGCATCTACCCCATCAACTGCGCCAATTACGAATAGCGCGGCGTCGGCGGCACGTAGCCCTGCCCGCAAATCTACGACGAAGTCCGCGTATCCGGGGGTGTCGATCAAGTTAATGACCAGGCCTTGCCAAGTAAATGAGGCGACCGAGAGTCCGACGGAGCGATGCTGCTTGATCGCCACCGGGTCCACGTCGCAAACCGTTGAGCCGTCCTCGACCTTGCCGATGCGCGTGGTGGCCCCAGCGGCAAACAGTAGGGATTCAATTAGCGAGGTCTTGCCTGATCCGGTTGGACCGACCAGCACCACATTGCGGATTTGCGCCGACTCGGTGGCAATTGGGGCCGCTTTGGCCCCTCGTTTATCGGCCATGGTGACCCCTTTCGCCGTACCCCTCCTTGAGTCTGCACCTTTTCGGGACGGGGAAGCAACAGGCGTGTGACACTGCTGGTATGGCATCAGCACATGGGACTCGTCCGGTCGTAAGCCGATCCGGGCGGCGGCTGCCGTTTATTTGCCTCGTATTACTTGTGATGACCACCGGATTGGGCTTGTTGCCAGCAACCGGCGCCCCGGTAATTGCGTCCGAAGTCAGGGCTTCGGTTAAGCCGATGAAACTTAGTGTGCTCGTATACAACATTGAATACGGCGGGGATAAATCCACCGACAAAGTGATCCGGCAGGTAGATGCCGACATCGTCGGCGTCCTGGAGTCCTACAACCGGCTGCCCGAAATTGCGCGCAAGACGGGTTACCCGTACTACAACGTTGGGTTACAGCTGCTTTCCAAGTATCCGATCCTGGAGCCATCCGGCGCCGAAGGCCTTTACTCGCTCATTGAAGTCCGGCCCGGTTACGTCATAGCTTTCTTCAACACGCATCTTGATTACGTGAAGTACGGACCATCGCGTTTGGCCAAGGGGGTGCCGGTCGCGCAGGTAATGGCCTCGGAAAATGAGGTTCGAACCGACTCGATCAAGATTCTCACTCCAGATGTTAAGAAACTCATCGATTCGGGGTATCCCGTCTATTTGACCGGTGATTTGAATGCACCATCGAGCTTGGATTACACCAAGGCCACCGTGGGATCGCGCCCTGGTATTACCACTGCGATGCGTTGGCCGGTCAGTGATGAACTGGTTAAGGCAGGGCTGCGCGATACCTATCGGGAGGTGCACCCAAATCCGGTCACGGTGCCGGGGATCACGATGGTGGATCCGGATTTTGAAAAAGGTGGAGTCGGCGACCGAATCGATTACATTTACGCCGGTGGGCCGAGCCGG
>CAJBZP010000120.1 GCA_903960135.1 uncultured Actinomycetes bacterium
AAGTCGTTGACGTGCGGATAGTCGACGGCGACGCAGAGTCAATGGGCGCCGGAGTGTCGGCCAGCGGCGAGACGAATATCGTCGCTTCCGGGTTGCTCGACAGCCCTAAGGGCTACCTAGTCATTGGCTTTGTGCTCGTATTTCTGTTGCTATTGCTCATGATTTCGACTATTGCGCATCGTCGGCGCCAGGCGGCTCGTTAAACCATAGGCTGCGGGGTCCAGCGCAGATAGGGCTTCACCTCTTCGACATCCCCGAACTTTTCAATAGCATCGGCGGTCGAAACTGTCGGCGAGACGATCACCTTGCTGCCTAATTGCCAGTTAGCCGGGGTGGCGACGGTTGCCCTGTCGGTTAGCTGCAGGGCATCGATAACGCGCAGGATTTCGTCGAAGTTGCGACCAACTGATTTCGGATAGGTAAGTGTCAGGCGCACTTTATTTGCGGGATCAATGATGAAAACCGAGCGAACGGTTGACGTGTCACCGGCATTTGGGTGCAACATGTCATAAAGGTTGGACACCGCGCGATCTGGGTCGGCAATTATCGGAAAGTTAAGGGCGTTGCCGGTGACTTCACCGATATCGCCCGCCCACGCCTGATGATCAGCAACCGAGTCGACCGAGATCGCGATGGCCTTGACATTTCGCTTATCGAACTCACTCTTTAGGCCGGCGGTGGCGCCGAGCTCGGTGGTGCAGACGGGGGTGAAGTCAGCCGGGTGGCTGAAGAACACCGCCCAGGACCCCTGCTTCCAGTCCTGGAAGTCAATTCGCCCCTCGGTGGTTTCTGCGGTGAAGTTGGGGGCTTCGTCGCCCAGTCGAATCGTCACGGTTAGCTCGCTTTCACTAGGAAGTCACCCGGGTGCAGGCTCGATATCGCAAGACCAGCGAATTGCACCCTAGCAAGTTTCAGGTGGTGATGAAACCGCTGATTTCACCTCTGCGAATAGTCGGTAACAGGCGCATCCGCCCGAGCAGCCCGCAGCGCTGAAAAACATCGGCTCAATTGGGCTCGCAGTACTTGTGCTCGAATGGCTATCTGCTTTTGCGCATCCACGTACTCGCGGCGGCCTTCGGCGGTTTCAATGCAAATCGGCTCGTAGCCCAGGTCGGTGAGGTCATAGGGTGCTGCCCGCATATCAATAGTTCTGGCGATGCGTGCCAGTTCGAAGCAATCTGCAACGAGCTCACTGCCGATAAATGGGCTGAACCACATCGCATACTTATAGAGATCCATATTTGCGTGCAGGCAGCCGGGCTGCTCTAGGTCAGGTTGATTGGCGCGAGTTGGCTCGATGATATTTAGTGGGAGGGCCGCCGGGGTGAAGAACCGATAGGCATCAATATGGGTGCAGCGCAGGCCGAGTTCGTCAACTATCTCGGTTACCCGGCCGGCGGATAAGCGGAGTGGGTAACCGCCGTGCCGAATCTCGGGAGCCTCGTAGACCATCGCCCATTCATGTAATCCAAAGCAATTTAGCTGCGCTGGGCGCGCGGCCGTGCCAGCAAGTAGTCGAATCACCAGATCAAGTCGGTCGGCCTTTGGTGCCAACTTTTCGAGGTCAGTGGTGACGCCTGCGGGTTCGGCGGCAAGATGCCGGTATGCGGGATCAACCTCGAACTGCGTGACGTCACCGTGCAGCTCGACCCCGTGTCCGGGATGCCAGGAAAGGAGTTTGTTAACCGAATACGGGTAATAGTCGAACAGGAAATCATCAACCGGGTGCGTGCGGCCATGCTTTCGCCTTTCGAGTCTGCCGGAGACCCACGGTTGGACCCGCGCACGGTGGGCGGATTCGCGGGCCCGCCACTGCGGTTCCAATAGCCCGATCATTCGTCAACCGGCACTAGCCCCATATCGGCGCAGCCGCGCACGAGGGCCTTAAGTCCGAAGGCATCGACGGGGCCGAAGGCGCCACCACTTAATGCTGGGTGCACCAAACACATGGCTGCGGCCCACGCGAGTAATTCGGCCGTCAAGGTATAGGGCGAGGGGCCGGTCACCTGCGCCCGCGAAAGCGGGCGCCCGACGCCATCAAAGGTTCGGGCCACGGCGATCGAGGTGTTGGCATCGCGTTGGCGTTTCGTGGGGCCTTGCCCGGTGGCGGCACCGGCGGCGGACTTTAGGCCCCGGTGCAGGAGGTTGCTAATCCCTGGAACGTGAGCAACCGCGCTCATCGCACTGCCTGCGGCACTTGCCACCCGGGTGGCTTTACCCGCCCAACCCAGATAAACACCGACATCTTGCACTGACTGGTCAAAGCGGGGGAGTGCGAAGTGTTCGCTGCCACCTACGGACAGCCCAGCATGGGGCTTACCGTCGACGTTGAAGATGCTGGTGTTCCGCGCACTGCGTTCGGTGCGGATGACACCGTGGTGAAAGGTAAATGACGGTGCCAGCATGATCTCCGCCGCACTTGCCTTGGTGCCACTGCTCATGCCGAAACTCTCACCGCCGACGAAGTAGCCAATCTCGACTCGTGTTGGCACCGCGCCCTTGGCCCGCGCGGCTTGGAGGGCTAGGGCGCCGGCGAGATTACCGGGCACGTAGTCGTAGCCGAAGGCGGTCAGAAGTCGGGCACCGGTTGCTTGGGCCTGCGCCCCGTAGGTCTGAAAGACCGCACGGATAAAGGGTGCCTCGCCGGTGGAGTCGACATAACTAGCGCCGGCATTGATCGCCGCCGTGACGGCCGGGGCACCCAGGCGGGTGAAGGGCCCGACCGTGGACACCAGCACATCAGCGGGTGACACCACCAGGGCGTTGACGCTGCCTTGGTCACCGACCTCGGCAACTTGCCAAGTGGGGGCGGCATTGATCGGTGCGTAGGGCGCCAACTCGGCTACCAGCGCGGTTAACGCGGTCGAAGAGCGCCCGGCTAGGACCGGTGCCAAGCCGGCGCGCACCATGGCTTCGGCGGTAAGTCGCCCGGTGTAGCCGGTGGCACCAAGGAGCACCACCCGCCCGCCTCCGGCTTGTTGCCGGCCGACTTGTTGCCGGCTGACTGGGGGGGTCATAGGCGAGGACGTTACGGCACCGATGCCCTACCCTTGGGAAGTGACCGACCAACCGACCTCTGCAATGTGGCACCCATTCGCCGATATGTCGGCGGTGGCCGGCCACGATTTCGTCATCACCTCCGGGCAGGGGGCCCATGTCACCGCCGCTGATGGCCGCACCTACCTGGATTCAACTGCTGCCCTTTGGTACTGCAATGTTGGTCACGGGCGCACCGAAATCGCCGATGCCGCGGCCGCGCAGATGCGCGCGATTGCCTCTTATTCGTCCTTCGGTGATTATGCGACCCAGCCAACCCTTGAGCTGGCTGACCGCCTCGCGGCACTTTCTGGGCTAACAGATGCAAAAGTGTTTTTCACCTCCGGTGGCAGTGACGCCGTTGATACGGCACTCAAAATGGTCAGCCGGTATTGGTCGTTACTTGGTGAGCCGAAGCGAACTCGAATAATTGCGCGACACCGTTCATATCACGGTATGCATGTTGCGGGGACTTCACTCGGAGGTATCCCGGCGAATCGTGATGGCCACGGTGAACCAGATCCCAAGATCCAAAACGTGGCTTGGGATGATGCCGAAGCGCTGGCTTTAGCAATTGACGAGATCGGGTCGGAGAATGTCGCAGCATTTTTCTGCGAACCGGTAATTGGGGCGGGCGGGGTCTATCCACCACCTGATGGTTACCTAGCTCGGGTGCGAGATATTTGCAAGGAGCGCGGGGTCCTACTGGTCGCCGATGAAGTTATCTGCGGGTACGGTCGCACCGGGTCAATGTTTGCCTCGCAACGCTGGGATATGCAACCGGATCTGATCTTGACGGCCAAAGGCCTAACCTCGGGCTACCTGCCGATGGGAGCGGTGTTAGTCAGCGGCCACATTGCTGAGCCATTCTGGAATACCCCGGGGCTGGTCTGGCGGCACGGCTACACCTACTCCGGGCATGCGACGGCAGCCGTTGTTGCGAGCGTGAACCTAGACATCATTGAGCGGGAGCAACTCGTTGAGCGCGTAGCTGATTTGGCGCCGGTGCTGTCCGCGGTGCTAAATCCGCTAGCCGGGCACAGTCATGTGGCCGATGTGCGCACCATAGGGCTGCTGGGCGCCGTGCAATTGCGGCCGGAAATCATCAAGGAGGATCCAACGATCGGCGCCCGATTGGTGCGAGCCGCACGCTCGCGCGGGGTGCTCACCAGGTTGTTGGCCGACGGTGGCCTGCAGGTCTCACCGCCATTTGTGATCACCCGCGAAGATCTGCACGCGATGGGCCGGGCTTTTGATGAATCACTCGGTGAAGTGGGCTCCACCCGAGCCAAACCTGATCAGCTCACCGCTGACCTGCTACCGGACATTACCTCCGACGAGTCCGGCGGCTTTGCCTCGAGTGATAGTCGGCTACTCGCTGAAGTGCCGCCTCATCACGGGGCGTGATTTTGTTTCAGCAGGTCGCGAATTTCAGTTAGCAGTTTGACGTCGGCGGGTGTGGCATCCACCGCGCCTTGACCGGTCTTCTTTCGATAGGAGTTCATCGGGACGACAAAAATGAAATAGATGACCGTCAAGGTAATGATGAAAGTTATTAGTGCGTTCAGCATCATGGTGATGTCGATGACTTGATCGCGCACCGTCATCTGGCCGACATCAATGCCGCCGCCCAAGAAGATTCCGACAATAGGATTAATCAGGGCCTCAGAAAATGCGCCGACCAGGGTTGAGAAGGCAGCACCTACAACAAATGCAACAGCTAGGTCGATGACATTGCCGCGCAGAACGAACTCTCGAAACCCCTTGAACACTTGGCCTCCTCGAAAACTAATGTGGGGACGTTAGCCAAGGTACCGCTACCGCGGGCTGGTTGGATGTAAGGCGAAGGTGAGATCGCCAGTGCCGGTCGCGCCGGCAATTCTCAGGGCGGTTAACTCATCGACCGCGATGAGGACGATGGCTGACGCTGCCGACATGAAACCACCGCCGGCCGGCACCCCCAGCACCAGCGCATCGCGGGCCACCGTTGCGGCGGTGCCACTATCGGAAATGGCGATGACGTCGATGACATCACCTAGATGCAGCAAGCCGGCGGCGGCAGGTGGGGATAGGGGTACCGGTATGGCCAGTTCGCCTTGACCCAAGGCGGTGATGGGGCCACCGGCAACGGCAGCCGCGGGTGCACCTGCTGAGCGCACCGAGCCCAAAGCCAAGAGGACGGCCAAGGCGGCGCAGGTGGCGGCTAGCAAGCGGCGGTGGCGGCGAATTATCCGTGCTGGGGCGCCGGCTCGAAGTTTTTGCAGATCAACCATGGGTGAAGGCTAAGCAAAATCCGGTACCTGTGCGATTAGTTATCCACAGGGGTTAGCCCTAGGTGCTAGCTGGCGTCGAACTCTTGGGAGCCGAACTCGTGGGCGCCGAGCTTTTGGGCGTGGCTTCGGATTTCTTGGCTGGCTCACTCGACTTGGATTCGCCGGATTTGCTGTCGCCGGACTTGGTTTCGCCCGACTTGCTGTCGCCGGACTTGGTTTCGCCGGACTTGCTGTCGCCGGACTTGGCGGTACTGGTGGCCGAGTCGCTCTTTTTATCGCGGGAATCGGTGCGGTAGAAGCCGGATCCCTTGAAAACCACCCCGACATTGGAGAACAACTTGCGTAGGCCCGGGTCACCGCAAACCGGGCAGTTAGTCAGTGTGGCATCGGTAATCGGCTGCACGACCTCGTGGTTGGTGGCACAGGTCGAACACGCATATTCATACGTGGGCACGGATCCTCCGATTAGCACTCTTAGTTACCGAGTGCTAAGTGTGCCCGGTCGGAGCGGATTCGTCCAATCGCCATCTTGCCAACTACCGGTCTGCTGGGTCCATAGGGTTTGGCTGTGGGGCAAATTCGAATTCTGGGCCAGGTGGCGGCCGGTGGCGTCATCGGGTCCTTGGCCCGCTATGCCCTCGACCTCTTGGCCGCCGGCAATTTGCCACTAACCCCGCAGGATTTTCCGCTGGCCACCTTGACGGTCAACCTCGTTGGTGCGCTGGCAATCGGATTGCTAGCCCCGTTACTGCTGGCCGGCACCCGCTGGGCGTCGGCGCGACCCTTGCTGATCACCGGCATCTTGGGTGGGTTCACGACTTTCTCCGCCCTCGCCGCGCAGTCTGGGGTCATGTTGCTCGATGACCAAGGGTGGCGAGCGGCCGGCTACTTAGTCGTCACCATGGTCGGTGGGCTACTAGCCGTCCGCATCGGCGTGCGCATCGCTGACCGGCGGCCGCGATGATCGCCGTCCTGGCGGTAGCACTTGGTGCGGCGGTCGGCGCTCCGATGCGCTACCTGCTTGACAGGTGGCTTACGGTGCGCACTTCGGGGACAACCGGGTTAACGGTATTTCCCTGGGGGCTCCTTGGGGTCAACGTGATCGGCTCGGCGGTAGCGGGCCCGGTGCTGGTCTTAACATCAGGTGAACTGCGCTTGTTTCTATTAGTTGGAATCTGCGGTGCCTTCACAACTTTCTCGGGTTTCGCCTGGGAGGCAAACCGGCTGTGGTCGATCAGTCGGGCGGTGTTCTGGTGGGCGGTAATTGTGATGCCGGTGGCCTGCACCGGGGCCTTCCTAATCACCTACAACATTGCGAATTGGATCGGCCAGTAGTTGCGTTACCACGGAACGATTTGCTCATCCTCCCAAAGGACGCCCGTAATGTCGCCGGACGTAAATGCGCGGGTGGCCAGCCAGATCGATGTCGCCGCACCCTCGGTGGCACTTCGGGGCGCGGTTGGCCCACCCATGTCGGTGCGTGAGTGGTTCGGGCAGACGGCATCGACTAGCACGCCACGGCTACCGAGCCCAGTTTCATGAGCCAGATTTCGAACAAGTGCATTCACCGCTGCCTTGCTGACGCGGTAGGGCGCGTAACCCCCGGTGTTGCCGGGGCCAGACATGCGTCCCATGCAGGCCGAGTAAACGATCACCCGACCGAGCCTTGCTTCAACCATCGCCGGCACGATGCCGTTAAGAAGGGCGAAGACCGAATCGAGATTGATGGCCATAACTCGGCGCCACTCAGCGTCATTGGTCCGCAAAGTCTTTGACATCTTTTCGCTCATCACACCGTGCGCCACCAGTAAGACACTTACTTGGCCGAGTGCCGAAATCGTCTCGATGACGGCCCGGGTGGCATCAGGTTGCTCGAGATCGGCGGGGCAGCAGTAAACCTCGAGATCAGGGAACTGCGCTTCGAGGCGTCGAGCGGCGTCCTGCAAGCCGGCTTCGTCCTTGGCCACCAAGGCCAAATTGAATCCGGCACTTGCTAGGCCGCGGGCACTTTCAAAGCCCAGGCCCCGGCTGGCCCCGGTGACAACTGCAAGTGGCTTGGTGGGCAGTGCATGCGGCGACATAGTTGGATTGTGCCGCACTTGCACCACAACGGCATATGCACGTTCGCCCGAGAAGGCTATTCAGAAGTGTTGGGGCTCCGTCGGTAGGTAAGTGATCGAGGTCTGGCTCAATGCAACGGCAACGAGGCGGTCGTGATCCTCGGCCGGCAGTTCGTCATAGAGCTCATCTTGATTGATCACGCCGACGAGCAGTGGGCCAACATGAGGCCCGGTTACCAGGTGTTCGAGAGTTCTGTCATAGAACCCGCCACCTTGGCCGAGGCGCACCCCGCGGTGATCGATTGCGAGCGCGGGAATGAAGATCACCGCCGCCGATCGCAGGGGCTCGGCATCTTGGCCAACCGATGGCCCGGTCACCTCGCGGATGCCAAATGATCCGGTCTCAAAGGTGCTGGCTGCCAAGACCACCGCCCAGTCCAGGCTCTGGCCGCGCACACGTGGCGTGATGACTTCAAAGCCGTCATCAATGAGGGCCCGGACCAAGGCGTTGGTACCTGGCTCGGTGGGGGCTGATAGATAACAGGCCACCCGGGCACCGGGTGTTAGGCCCTTGAATATGGTGCGGGCCGTAGCTGCGAGCTCGGCATCGCGGGCGGCCAAGACGGCGGGGGCGAGCGCTGACCGGTGGGCGCGGATCTTGGCCCGCAGGCTGGCTTTTGCCGCACTCGCATCATCGGCTAAGGGGGCCATGAGGACATCGTGCCCGATCCGGACCCATTAGGGTCGTTCTATGAGCAAGCGGGCAAGCGGGCAGGGCGTGCGCAAGGCCGTAGTTCCGGCCGCCGGCTTTGGCACCAGGTTTTTGCCGGCAACCAAGGCGATGCCCAAGGAGATGCTGCCGGTTGTCGACAAGCCGGCTATTCAGTACGTGGTTGAAGAGGCGGTTGCGGCCGGTCTCGATGACATCTTGTTCATCACCGGGCGCAGTAAACGCGCGTTAGAGGATCACTTTGACCGCAATTTTGAACTTGAAGAGGTGCTGCGTCTAAAAGGTGATGATGCGCGACTGGCAATGGTCACCTCTGCCACTGATCTTGCCCGTATCCATTACGTGCGACAAGGTGAGCCCCTAGGACTTGGCCACGCGGTGCTGATGGCGGAGAACCATGTTGGCGACGAGCCATTTGCGGTGCTGCTTGGTGATGACCTCATTGATCCGCGGGATCCGATCTTGGTGCGCATGCTGCAGGTGCGTGCTGAGTTCGGTGGCTCGGTTATCTGCTTGATGGAGGTCCCGCGCGCGAGTATCTCGCTCTACGGTTGCCCGGCGGTGGCAGAAACCGACAGCGGCGACGTCGTCATAATCACCGATCTGATTGAAAAACCTGATGTTGCCGAAGCTCCGAGTTCGTTCGCCGTGATCGGACGCTATCTACTTGACCCAGCGGTCTTCGAGATTTTGCGCACCACCAAGCCGGGGCGCGGTGGCGAGATCCAGCTCACCGACGCGCTGCGAGTACTGGCGCAAATGCCCGAGGCGGCAGGTGGCGGGGTGCGCGGGGTGGTTTTTGGTGGTCGTCGCTACGACACCGGTGATCGGGTCTCCTATCTCCAGTCGGTTATCCAGCTGGCATGTGAGCGGCCAGACCTCGGACCCGAACTTCGCACTTGGCTGAAAGTTTTCGTGGCGGAGTTGCCGTGACTTGGCCGGTCACCGTTACCGATGGCCCGGTGGCGCTGCGACCACTTCGTGGGCGAGATGGTCGCGCATGGAAAGCAATCCGACTGCGCAACCAAGATTGGCTCAAGGAGTGGGAGGCCACCTTGCCACCGGAGGGCCGGTGTGCCGGTGAGATCCCGAGTAATTTTGGGACGATGGTGCGGCGGCTGCGCCGGGAGGCCCGTGCGGGCAGAATTTTGCCTTGGGCCATGACTTTCGAGGGCCAGTTGGTGGGCCAGTTGACAGTCGGCGGAATCACCATGGGCTCGTTGCGGGGCTGCTATATCGGCTACTGGATTGACCAGAGCTTTGCCGGCCGAGGGATTACCCCGACCGCGGTCGCGCTCGCCTGCGACTACTGCACCTCGGAGCTGGGGTTGCACCGGGTCGAGATCAACATCCGGCCCGAAAACCTCGCATCACGTCGAGTGGTGGAGAAACTCGGCCTGCGGGAGGAGGGGTTACGCCCGCTGTACCTCCATATTGATGGCCAATGGCGCGATCACATCACCTATTCGGTTATTCAAGGCGACTACCCCGGGGGCGTGTTGGAGCAGTGGCGACGAAATCGGATCCCGAGCCAGTCCTGAGATTTTAGTGTCGAGCCGCTGCGACACGCCGAAAAATTAACCGTTCGCATCCCAGATGTCCCTCATTAGGGGCCCTAGCGTACGAAACGTGACGGGACTGATCTACGTTGTGATCATTGCCCTTTGGGCGGCAGTTCTGATCCCGATGTGGCTTCGTCGACACGATCGCATCAGCGAGGTCCGATCCACCAAGAAGTTCAGCACCGCGATGGCGAGTTTGGGTTCAGAGCGTCACCGCGCCGCAACTTTATCCAGTTACGAAGCACACCCTGCTGGATTTGAGCAAAAGGCACGGGCGCGGGCCGAGCGGGTGCGGATGGCTAACCGCGCGCGTGCCGCCCAGCGGCGGTTAATTGTGCTGAGCCTATTGGCGGTAACCACGGTCTTGACGCTCACGCTCGCATTACTATCCATGATTTCGATAATCATCCCGATGGTGGCAGCGGCGTTAGTTCTGTTGTTCGTCATCACTAGTGCTGCAACAGCCTCGTCTCGCGCAAATGTTGTGGCTGTTACGCGCACCTCGCGTATTTCGAGTAGCGATGCCGAAGTTATTCAACTAACTGCGACGGCACCGGCTAAGGGCGATGAATGGGAGAACTGGGATCCGTGGGCCGAAGATGATTCGGCTTGGGAAGCCGTGCCAACGACGTTGCCCACCTATGTCAGTGCACCGCGTGCTTCACAGGTACCTCGTCGCATTGACCGGTCCCGCCCGGGTGAATGGACTGGCGAAGCCATGGTGGACGCGGCCCAGGCGATGCAGCGTCAAGTCGCATTTAAGGATGTCGATGCCAAGGCCACGACGGCCGAAATCCCAGCTATTGCCTTCGAGGAATCCCAGCGCGCGGTCGGCTAATTGCCCCAATCGGCGTCCAAAGACAGACACCGGAAAGCACTTGCTACCCTGTGGCTCGCACTAGGGGCTGTGGCGCAGTTGGTAGCGCGTCTCGTTCGCAATGAGAAGGCCAGGGGTTCGAATCCCCTCAGCTCCACCATGTGAAGTCCCGGGACATCGTTAACCCCTGTCCCGGGCACTTTTCATGAGTCTCTTACCCTGATTGACATTACCGCGTCCATGTCCGTACACTTGTCCGTACAAGAGGAGGGATGTGTAATGTCTACAGCGACAGCTCGCCTGGAGTTCCGGGTCAGCCCGCAGGAAAAGGCGAGGATCGAACGTGCCGCCGAGCTGTCGGGGGAGCAGGTGTCGTCTTTCGCACGTACCGCCGCCGAGGAGAAGGCTGGTCGCATCCTTCGGGAGTACGAGGGAGCGACGACGGTCCCGGCCGAATTCTTCGACGACCTCATAGCTGCGTTTGACACCCCGGCGAAAGCGAATCCCGGACTTCGCAAAGCGGCAAAGCGATTGCGCGCGACTGTGACGCGTGACTGAGCAATTCCGCTCCGAGCGCCTAGACGCAGAAAATCACGATCTGTCCACCTTCACTTGCGGCGAGAAGTCGCTAGATCGCTGGCTGCACGAGCAGGCGATCGCGGCAACCAAGCGCGGGACCGCTCGGACCTGGGTGTGGACTGACGGTGGCGGAGCGGTCGTGGCCTACTACGCGCTGGCGGCTCACAAGATTGTGCGTGAGCTAGTCCCGGCCGGAATTGGGCGAGGTGGACCTGCGGAGATACCTGCCGTGCTACTTGCACGGCTCGCCCTTGCACGGCACTTGCGTGGACTGGGCCTCGGTTCGGTCCTCGTCGCTGATGCGCTTGAACGCGTCGTCGAAGCGTCGCGGATCGTTGGCGCGCGACTTGTCGTCGTGGACGCGATCGCTGAACCTGTTGCAGTGTTATACGAGACCCTTGGGTTCCGCCGAGTTCCGAATAGCTTGATGCTCGTCCAGAGGATCAGCGACATTTCGGCATCGTACGAGCTGTAGCCCACCTTCCACTGGTCCCGCGCATTCGAGCGCAGCCTTGTTTTTTCTCTCCGCACTGTGGAAGCCCCGGGGCATAAGGGGGGCGAGCGGGATCTCAAAACGTGGCAATGTCAACGTGTCGGCGGTTACAGCGGGCAGTGAGGTTTCCTGTGTTGGTCGTTCGACTAATTGAGCCGGCGTCTTAGCAAGAAAAGGTGCCTAGCGAAGATTCTTTTTCAGAAATAGTTCAACCTGGCGAATTGAGTCGCTCCACTCACCAGACATGTAATGTGGTGCCCCCGGGTACTCTATGTAAGTAACGTCGACTCCATTTTTTTCCAGGGCAGCATTGGTTGCCCGAGCCCAGGAAATATCACAGCTCTCATCTTTGGTTCCATGAATCATCAGGACCGGTTCGGTGATCCGAGAAAAGTAATTGCGACTAGACATGTTCTGCCAAGACATTGGGTTTTCTTTCGGTGTGCCATATTCCTTCAGGATTTGGTCACCGATCGGATAGTTGTTGCGTTGCCACTTATTGAAATTATCCTCCGCCAGAGTACTCGTCGACGCGTAAGTAATCGCTGCATCGAAGACCCCCGGCTGCAACACGAGTGCCTGGAATGCAACACCACCACCCATTGATCGACCCAGAAGTGCAACTTTATTTTTATTAATGTAGGAAAACTGCGAACCTTTAACTGCCAGTGCCGCACCGATTACGTCTTCGGCGTATCCCAGGCGCAATGACACGTCATTTTTTGGATCATTGTCTGACCGAGCGTGGTTTCGGTAGTCAACATGCAACGCCACGTATCCTTTGTTGCCCAACCAATCCTGTTCCCGTCGAAACCCTTGTCCACTCCAATAGGTTGCTGGATCGATATAACCGTGCGCCAGAACAACAACGGGAAATGGTCCCGGGCCCCGGGGTTTAATCATGATTCCTGAGATTGTTAGCCCGCCCGATTCATAAGTAACTCGATGTCGTGTGTATTTGGCACTGGAACTAAATGCTTTGCCAACCTTTAGGTCATCACCGGAATATTCGCGCGCGAATGCCGCTGGAATTGACGAGCCGATCGGGGAAATCGGGGCGGCAGCTACCGGCATAATCGCTAGGAGCATTAATGCTCCGACCAAAGCGGTGAGAATGGTCAAACGAAATTGAGGTGCCATGTGAACACGGTAATACGAACTCTCATTCCTCGCCACGCACGCCATCAAGTGCAAGTACTGCGGGGAGATGCTCACCTTCACTGACGACGCGTTCAACAAGTCCATTCAGGAGGAGACGGGCATAAAGCTGAAGTGAGCTGCCGAGGAGTCGTTGGGAGATTGCGAGGGAACCGATCTAGTCGTCGGTGACGACCCCGCTGGCATTGCTAATGATGTGCGCAGCGCCCTACTCCAGCAGGTGTTACGAGCACCTACTTCGCCATGACGGTGATCTGCAGAACGCCGACGACCTGCTCACACGTTTCAGGCGAGGCACCCACCGCGGTCATCTGGGAAGCCGGCGGCAACGAGGTGACAGTGACGGTCGTCTTTCCAGTTCGAAGCGCCTTTGACTTTGCCATCACTTTTAGACCCCATTTTGGTTGACTACCTAATCCCGATGCCTACCACATAAGTTGGGTACAGAGAGGAGTTACCGGTGAGATTCCCGGGCAACCCTTCACGCAAAGATTTGTTTTGCCTACGGCTTTGCTGGCTCCAACTCACGGAGCTGGAGGTTACCTGATCACACCCAGGTGGGCATCCACA
>CAJBZP010000121.1 GCA_903960135.1 uncultured Actinomycetes bacterium
CAGCGGATTTCGGCTTCGGCCCCGGTGACCCCAAGGGGCTGTAGGTCAATGAGGGCGAGATGGGTATCGGTGCCACCGCTGACCGGGCGCATCCCCTCGCCCGCTAAGCCGTCGCAAAGGGCTTGGGCATTGATTATCACCTGCTTGGCGTATTGCTGATATTCCGAAGTCGCAGCCTCTTTCAAGGCAACGGCTTTGGCCGCAACCGCGTGCATCAGCGGGCCACCTTGCATCATCGGGAAGACCGCCTTGTCGATCGCCGCAGCGTGTTCGGCCCGGCACAAGATCATGCCGCCGCGCGGGCCTCGCAACACCTTGTGGGTCGTAAAAGTGACGACATCGGCGAAGGGCACCGGGCTGGGAATGGCCTTGCCGGCGACTAGCCCGATGAAGTGGGCCGCGTCAACCATCAAGATGGCCCCGACTTCATCGGCAATAGCGCGAAACGCCGCAAAATCTATCAGTCGCGGGTAGGCAGTAGCGCCACAGATAATCATCTTGGGCCGGTGTTCAACCGCGAGCGCGCGCACCTCGTCATAGTCGATCAGCTCGGTGTCCTGGCGCACTCCGTACGAAATTATGTTGAACCATTTACCCGAGAAATTGACTTTGGAACCATGTGTTAAGTGACCACCGTGCGGCAGACTCATCGCGAGCACGGTTTCGCCCGGCATTACGAAGGCGCCGTAGGCCGCGATATTGGCACTGGCACCACTATGTGGCTGGAGGTTTGCGTGGTCAGCGCCAAACAACTCCTTGGCCCGCGCGATCCCGATTTCCTCTGCGACATCAACTTCGGCGCAGCCACCGTAATACCGGCGCCCCGGGTAGCCTTCGGCGTACTTGTTGCTAAGCGTGGACCCTAAGGCCGCCAGCACCGCAGGCGAGGTGAAGTTCTCACTCGCAATTAGTTGCAGGCCGCTGCGCAGGCGCTCGAGCTCGGCCAGTACCACCCCGGCGATTTGTGGATCCTCGGCGGCCAATGCGTCGAAATCTGGACCCCAAAATGGCGTGCTAGTCATCGAACTCCCTAATCCTCGGTGTTACCACTCTACGCAATGCCGCCTTGGCTACTGTGGCAACGAGCCCCCGGTCGCATCTACTAAATCCGGGCAAATCGCCAGCAGCTCGGTTACCGTAACCGCCCCGGCCCGCACTAGTTCTGGGACCGACCCCCGCAGGTCAACCACCGTACTGCTGCCGCCGCCGGAGCGCGCCCCAGCATCGCCTGGGCCCGCCCCAGCATCGTCTTGGCCCGCCCCCAGCTCACCGACGTCGAGGGCCAGGACTATTGCCTCCCCAAATTGGGCCATTGCATCGTCAACCGTGGTGGCAGCGGGCAGGCCGGCCGCGTTTGCCCCGGTTACGGCCAACGGGCCAGTGGCGCGCAGTACCTCGAGCAGCAGTGGGTGTAACGGCATTCGCGCGGCTAACGGTGCATCCGGCGGCATGTCCCAGGCCAAAGTCGATTGCGGTTCGAAGAGCAGCGTCAATAAGCCAGGCCAAAAACTCGCCATTAGCGCTCGGGCCACCGGCAACCCCACGTGCACCGCCAAGCCGTTCATCGTCGCGGCTGCCGGCACCATGATCGGCACCGGCACCTGATTGGACTGGACCTTGGCCTTGCGCAAGGCGGCCACGCCACGGACGCTGAAAGGATCCGTCGCTAGGGCATAAACGCTCTCGGTCGGGACCAGTATCAAGTCACCGCGGCGCGCCGCGGAAGCGGCCGCGCTAACGGCGCGAGCCCGATCAGGGTGATCGGCACTTGATCCGCAGGCTAACCGCAACATCATCAGCCCCTTTTCGCAGTCGCTCGCCGAGCCATGGTAAAGCGCGGCAAGCCATTTAGGTCGGGGCGATCATCGATCGAACTCCACACGATATGGCCGACAGGCAGACCGGTTATCGGCGCCAGATCTTCATCCGCCACCAGGCTTTGGGCTAAACCGGCGACTCCGCCAAGGCCCGCGCTCACCCCTTGGACGTCGGCATGTTCGATCACCACGAGCCCACCGGGCTTCAGCAAGATAGCTGCGGTCCGCAGTACCCCGCGCACGACATCAAGGCCATCAGTACCGGCGAATAGTGCCACCTTCGGCTCATAATCACGGACTTCCGGTTCCCTAGGCACCATTTGCGCCGGGATATAGGGCGGATTCGAGACGAGCACTGCGACCCTTCCGGCTAACCGTGCTAGCGCATGCCCGGCATTGGCAACCACTGCCGCGTCGTCATGAATCACATCAACTCGTGAGCCCGCCGTGGCCAACGCCGACTCCTGCCCGGCCAGATTTCTCCTTGTCCAACGCACCGCCTCATCGTCGACTTCCACGGCATAGACCGAACAGCCGTCCACCTCGACGCCCATCGAAAGCGCGATCGCTCCGCTTCCGGCACAAAGATCGACCGCGATGCGCTCTGCTGGCGGTAGTTCACGCAACTCACGAATCCCGGCCTCGACAACGAGCTCGGTCTCCGGACGCGGGATAAAGACCCCCGGTCCGACTTGCAGTTCAATATGGCGAAATGCGGCGACACCCAGCAGGTGTTGCAACGGCACCCGGGAAATGCGCTTCGTCAAAAGCTGCTCGACTCGCACCCGTTGTTCCGGAGTAATTGCATCCTGCAGGATCATTCGATTACGGCGCACCGCTAAGACGAAGGCGATGATTTCAGCGGCATCGACATTTGGTGATGGCACGCCGGCCGCGATCAGGCGCCGCTCAGCGTCGGTGAGCACATCACGGACGGTGACGCGGCCTCCGGTGGTGTGGTCAACTTCCCAGCTCACGATGGGGTGTCGCCTAATCGCACCGCGTTATCTGCCTCCAAGCAGGCATTGATCACATCGTCAAGGTCGCCGTCAAGGATTTGATCCAGGTTATGGGACTTGAATCCAACACGATGGTCGGCCAGGCGATTCTCGGGGAAGTTGAAAGTTCGAATGCGTTCGCTTCGGTCAACCGTTCGCACTTGTTGCCTGCGGGCATCTGAGGCATCCTGCGCCGCCTGCTCCTGAGCAGCCGCTAGTAAGCGCGCTCGCAAAATGCGCATCGCTTGTTCCCTATTTTGCAACTGGCTTTTCTCGTTCTGGCAGGAGACCACTACCCCGGTTGGCAGATGGGTAATACGAACCGCCGAATCGGTCGTATTGACGCTCTGCCCACCCGGACCCGAGGATCTAAAGACATCGATGCGCAGATCATTCGGGTCTACCACGATGTCTACGTCTTCGGCTTCCGGGAAGACGAGTACACCGGCCGCGGACGTGTGAATTCGACCTTGGGATTCCGTCACCGGCACCCGTTGTACGCGGTGGACCCCACCTTCGTACTTAAGACGGGCGTAAGGGGCATCACCAGGCTCCGGATTTCCCTTTGCCTTGACGGCCAGAGCGACATCTTTGTAGCCGCCCAGATCAGACTCAACCGCATCAATGATCTGGGTGGTCCAGCCGCGGCGCTCGGCATAGCGCATGTACATGCGAAGCAGATCGGCGGCAAAAAGTGCCGACTCTTCACCACCCTCCCCTGCTTTAACCTCCAAGATGACATCCTTGTCATCAAGTGGGTCTCGCGGTAATAGCAATCGAGTTAGGTGCTCGGCCGCCGCCTTTTCGCGATCCACCAAGCCGGGCAGTTCATCGGCAAATGATTGATCCACTTCAGCGAGTTCGGTAGCCGCAACTACATCATCGGCCAAGGTCGCCCAGTCACGATATGCCGTGATGACCGGGCGCAATTCGGCGTACCGACGGCCGAACCGCCGCGCCACCGACTGGTCCGCGTGCACGGCGGGGTCGGCAAGCTTCAGCTCGAGATCGCTGTACTCAGCACTGAGTTCAGCACATGACTCGAACATTGGTCCGCCTTCCGCACGACATTGGTATTGCCAAGACAACCAGAGCAAAACAATCCCGGAATAAAACAATCCCGGGCGCCGGTCGGGGACCGACCGCATGACGGGGGAGACACGCGGTCGATCCCGGGCCGGCGCCCGGGATCAGAAGCTACTTATCAGCGGATTGATCCGCCGCCTTGCCGTAACGAGTTTCGAACTTAGCGACCCGGCCGCCGGTATCAAGAATCTTCTGCTTGCCGGTGTAGAAAGGGTGGCACTGCGAGCAGACATCGGCATGAATGCTGCCGTTCTTCGCGGTGCTGCGGGTGGTGAAGGTACTGCCACAGGTGCATGTCACCGTGGTTTCGGCATACGCCGGGTGAATATCTGCTTTCACAGCTAACTCCTTGCCTCAGCCCCGGGTCGGCTGCCCGATCGGAGTGATCGGGACCGTGAACCGGAGCGCCGTTATTATTGCATCCCCGGTCCACGAGTGCGAAATCGGGCTTTTTCGGGGTCCGCGCCAACTAGCCGTTAGTCGTCCTCACCATTGCCCGATGCCGTGGTCTTTTGGATCTGCATCAGGAATTCGGTGTTGGTCTTCGTGTCACGCAATTTCGTCAGCAGGAGTTCGATTGCCTGCTGCTGGTCTAGTGCGTGAAGGACCCGCCGCAATTTCCAGACGATCTTGAGCTCTTCGGAGGTCATGAGGAGTTCTTCCTTGCGGGTTCCGGACGAGTCAACGTCTACCGCCGGGAAGACCCGCTTATCGGCAAGGCGACGATCCAACTTGAGTTCCATATTGCCGGTGCCCTTGAACTCCTCGAAAATCACCTCATCCATCCGGGAGCCGGTTTCAACGAGCGCCGTCGCCAAGATGGTGAGTGACCCACCACCTTCGATATTGCGGGCCGCACCGAAGAACTTCTTGGGTGGGTACAGCGCCGTTGAGTCGACGCCTCCGGACAAGATTCGACCCGATGCCGGTGCAGCCAGGTTGTAGGCACGGCCAAGGCGGGTCATCGAATCGAGTAGAACAACCACATCGTGGCCCAGTTCGACAAGTCGCTTAGCCCGCTCAATTGATAGTTCAGCGATGATCGTGTGATCCTCGGCCGGCCGATCAAATGTGGATGCGATGACCTCGCCTTTCACCGAGCGCTGCATGTCGGTGACTTCTTCCGGGCGCTCGTCCACTAGGACGACCATCAGGTGGACTTCCGGGTTATTTGCAGTTATCGCATTTGCAATGGCCTGCAGCACCATCGTCTTGCCCGCTTTTGGCGGTGAGACGATCAAGCCGCGCTGCCCTTTGCCAATTGGTGACACCAGGTCAATCACCCGCGTCGTCAAATTACTTGGATCATTTTCAAGGCGCAGACGATCTTGTGGGTAGAGGGGTGTCAACTTCGAGAACTCCGGGCGATTGCGCGCGGCTTCAAGATCGCCACCATTGACAGTCTCGATGCGAACAAGTGGATTGAATTTCTCCCGGCGTTCGCCATCTGGTGGCTGCCTTACCAATCCGGTGATCGCATCACCCTTACGCAGGCCATGCTTGCGCACGAGAGACAACGAGACATAGACGTCATTTGGCCCTGGCATATAGCCACTAGTACGCACGAATGCGTAGTTATCCATCACATCGAGAATGCCGGCTACCGGAGTCAAGATGTCATCGGGTGAAATCTCAAGCTCGGCCTCGTTGAAACCGCCCTCCCGGCGCGGCCCACGGTCACGGGATCGCTCCCGGCCACGGCGGCGGCTGCCGTCATTGCCGCCACGATTATCGCGGTCACCACTATTTCGGTTATCACCACTTCGATTATCGCGATTATTGTTGACACCACGGTTATCGCGGTCACCACTATTTCGGTTATCACCACTTCGATTATCGCGATTATTGTTGAAGCCCCGATTATTGCGGTCACCGCTATTTCGATTTTCGCGGTTATCGCGGCTATCGGTGCGCGCAGCAGGGTCGTCGGTTGCCGGCGCCATTGGCGCCGCTGGCTGATCCGGTGACTTCACCGGCTCCGCTCCTTGACGGGTGCCTCCTGTTTCTTTGACAGCGGTGCGTGCGGCACGAGTGCCGCCGCTTGAGCGCTCTGCGCCCTTATGTTTTTCACTAATTGCCGCTACTAAATCACCCTTGCGCATCGCGCCCGAGCCGGTGATGCCTAATTTGGCCGCCACCTGCTTCAGTTCGGGGAGCAGCATTTTTGATAGGTCACTGCCGCTGCCATTGGCTGATTTTGCGGCGGACGTTGTTTCGGTCACACATTTCCTTTATTCGTTGGGAGCTCCGACAAGGTTTACCAGTGACCGTCCGAGGAACCATCGGAGTTAAATACCCGAAAAGGGCTTCGAAAATGTCACTAGTAAATGTCACTTGTTAGTACTTGGAGAAGTACGGCAACTTGGCTTTAACCTAGCCGTCGCCATCGGAGCGCTCTGACCATAACACACCCCCCGATAAACCAAGCAATCTGGGGTCAGAACCCAATTGGCACGGTGCGGACCCCGTGCCCAGCCATCGCGACCGGCAGAACCTGCCAGTTGGTCCCCGCCTGCTCCGCCACCAGCCCCATGTTTTGTGCCGACGCCAGCGCCAGCACACTGGGGCCGGCCCCGGAGATAACCGCCGGCACACCTTTGGCCCTTAGCACTTCGACTAGATCCAATGATGGCCCGTACATCGGGCGGCGCCGAGTCTGGTGGAGTCGGTCGCCCGTGGCCTCCATCAAGTGACAAGGCTCAGCCGTTAGCGCATGTAGCAGCAATGCGGATCGCGCGACATTGAATATCGCATCCTCGAAAGCAACGTCAAGTGGCAACGCCGATCTAGCGTCTGCGGTCGGCAGGCCCGACTCCGGCACCGCAACCACCGGGCGAATATCTGGATGTAGGTTCAGGCGAATGTGACCGGCCATACCTGCCTCATCGGTCCAGGCAAATGTCAGGCCGCCGTAAAGGGCTGCGGAAATGTTATCCGGATGCGACTCCATTGACTTTGCAATCTGCAGCAGCATCGAGTCAGGCAACAAGGTTTCGCCCTCTACTACCAACGCTCGCGCTAGGGCCAGCCCACCAACGATCGCCGCGGCTGATGACCCCAACCCGCGGCCATGAGGGATCGCGTTATTGCACCGAAGAATGAATCCCCTCGGCTGCGCTCCCATTGCCGCAAACCCAATTGCCATCGAACGCGCGACCAGGTTCGAACCATCAAGTGGCACACTGTCAGCGCCGGCGCCTGCAACTTCGATCAATACACCGTCATCATCAGTGAGCATTGCCACTAGATCGTCGACGATGTCGAGCGCTAGTCCCGCAGAGTCAAATGCCGGGCCAAGATTCGCACTTGATGCCGGTACCTGAATGCGGACCGGATCTCGGCGCAGTAACGCCGCCATCAAGAATCCAAGCCCAAGGCCTGCGCCGCGGCCTTGACCTCTACCGGCACCACCAGGGGATCTTTCGCGTCAACAAGTGCCCAGTGCGGGTCTTTGAGTCCGTTACCGGTCAATGTGCAAACCACGGTCTGGCCCGCATCCAGTTGGCCCAATGCGTGCAGTTTAAGCAGCCCAGCCACGCTCGCCGCACTTGCTGGCTCGCAGAACAAGCCTTCGCGACTGGCCACAAGGTGATAGGCCGACAAGATTTCATCATCGGTCACTAAGTCGATCAAGCCGTCGGAATCATCTCGAGCCGCAATAGCTTGCTCCCAAGACGCTGGGTTACCGATGCGAATCGCCGTAGCAATCGTCTCTGGGTTCGCCACCGGTGCACCGTGAACTAATGGCGCCGCGCCAGCAGCCTGGAAACCCCACATCCGCGGGCGCGCTGGCATCTGGCCATCAAGGTGATACTCGCAGTAGCCACGCCAATAGGCGGTGATGTTGCCCGCATTGCCGACGGGCAGGCAATGGATATCAGGAGCAAATCCCAACATGTCGACAATCTCAAATGCCGCCGTTTTTTGCCCTTCGATCCGTGCCGGGTTCACGCTGTTAACGAGTTCGACCGGATAGTTGTCAGCTAGGTCCCGCGCAATGGTCAGGCAATCATCGAAATTACCATCAACCTGCAGCAAGGTGGCACCGTGCACGAGGGCCTGGGCGAGTTTTCCCATGGCTATTTTGCCCTGCGGTACCAAGACCGCACAGACCATGCCGGCCTTGACCGCGTAGGCGGCGGCACTGGCCGAGGTGTTACCGGTTGATGCGCAGATCACCGCACGCGCTCCCGCCTCTGCCGCTTTTGAGATCGCCATCGTCATGCCGCGGTCCTTAAAGGAGCCGGTTGGGTTAGCGCCGTCGTACTTGAGCCATACCGAACAGCCCGTCAGCTCACTTAAGTTGCAGGCGTATACAAGCGGGGTACCGCCCTCCCCCAAGGTGACCACCGGGGTTGCTTCGCTAACCGGCAACCGATCGCGATATTCCTCGATTAGCCCGCGCCACTGGTGCACCATGATTAGGCTCCGGCCTCACCCTCGACGCGCATTACCCCGACCACGCGCTTGACGGTGTCAAGCTCACGGAGCTGATCCACCGTCGCCCGCAACGAGGCATCACTTGCCAGATGGGTTCGCAATAGCAAACCGGCTTCATCTCCGTGGCCATCTTGTCGGACTACTTGAATGCTCACGCCGTTATCGGAGAAGGCCCCGGCGATTGTCGCCAATACTCCTGGACGATCGGTGACGTCAAGATTAACGTAGTAGCGAGTCATTGCCTCACCTATTGGCAGGACCGCGAGGTTCGAGTAGGTGCTCTGCCCCGGGCCGCGGCCGCCAGTAACTCGGTTACGTGCCGCCGAAATAACGTCGCCGAGCACCGCACTCGCGGTCGGCGCTCCCCCAGCACCCCTGCCGTAAAACATCATCTGCCCAGCTGACTGCGCCTCAATGAACACCGCATTGAAGGCACCGCGAACACTCGCCAGCGGATGATCCCGCGGCACCATCGACGGGTGCACCCGCACAATCACGCCCTCGTTATCCCCTTTGATCTCGGCAACAGCGAGTAACTTGATCACGAAACCCATCTGCTGCGCTGCCCTGATGTCAGCGGCGGTGACTTTAGAAATCCCCTCGCAATAAACATCGTCAAGGGTCACCTTGGTGTGAAATGCCAGCTCCGCAAGGATCGCCGCTTTTGCGGCTGCATCATGCCCGTCGACATCTAATGACGGATCTGCTTCGAGGTAACCCAATGCCTCAGCCTCGGCGAATACATCGTCGTAGTCCGCGCCTTCCTCATCCATCTTGCTAAGCATGTAGTTGGTGGTGCCGTTGACGATTCCCATCACTTTGATGACTTGGTCGCCGGCCAAAGACTCCCGCAGCGGGCGTAGCAACGGGATTGCGCCGGCAACCGAAGCTTCGAAGTAAAGATCGACGCCGTGCTTGGCGGCTGCCGCATGCAATGAAGCGCCATCGGCCGCCAGCAACGCCTTGTTTGCGGTAACGACACTTGACCCGGCGGCCATCGCTGCCAAGATCAGCGATCGGGCTGGCTCGATGCCGCCCATGACTTCGACGATGATGTCGACACCGCTTGTCGCCACCGCCATCGCATCGTCGGTGATCAGACCGGCTGGCACCCCCGGGCGGGGCTTCGTGGTGTCCTGGACCGCAACCGCCGTTAGGTGGATCGGTGCGCCCACCCGCTGCTCGAAGTCAGCGGCACTGTCGTTAATAAGGCGGGCCACCTGGGCACCAACAGTGCCACCCCCCAGTAGTGCAACGGTCAAAGGTCCAGTCATGTGCAAAGCCTCTCAGGTCCACCCACGGTGTCCCCCATCTGGGCTGCAACGGCGAGTCTGCGCGCATCCATTTGCCAAACCGCCTAACCTCCAAACGCATGTCCATTCACGACCCAGGCGGAAGGAACCCCATGACCACCACACTTACCCGAAAACTCTTGGCAGAGTTCATCGGCACCTTCATGCTGGTCTTTCTTGCCGTCGGTGCAGCTGTGTTCGGAATCGCAGCAAAAGTTGGGGTAGCCGGCGGTGGACCGGGCAATGGCGTGGTCGGCGTTGCATTGGCATTCGGCCTGGTACTGCTTGGTGTCGCCTACGCCTTTGGCCCGATTTCCGGTGCGCATGTAAACCCCGCGGTGACCTTGGGCATGGCACTGAGCAGGCGAATGACGGGCAAGGATGCGGTCGCCTACTGGATAGCCCAATTCCTCGGGGCCATTTTGGCTGGCGCGGTGCTCAAACTTTTCGTCTCCGCCTTCGGGGTCACCGACTACACCGGTGGCCTAGGCACCAATTCGTACGACAACGGAAATATCAACATGGCCGGTGCCTTCCTGCTAGAAGTACTGCTGACCGGCGCCTTTGTGCTGGTGATCTTGCTGGTTACCGAGCGGGTCGCGGCACCTGGCTTCGCCGGTATCGCGATCGGACTCACCCTGACCCTCGTGCACTTGGTCGGGATCCCGCTTGACGGCACCTCGGTGAACCCGGCCCGCTCATTTGGCCCCGCCCTTTTCGCCGGTGGGCAGGCTCTGAGCCAGGTCTGGCTGTTCCTCTTAGCACCTCTAGTCGGCTCGGTCATCGCCGTGGTCATCTGGATGAGCACCCGCACGACCGCGCAAATGCCAGAGGAATTAGTGGCGGGCTCAGAACGCGAGTAAGTCAGGCCCCCGGATCCAAAGCCAGTAGATCTTCGGTGGTTTCGCGACGCAAGACCACCGCAGTTTTCCCGGCAAGCGCTGCGATGACCGCCGGCCGCGGCAGGTAGTTGTAGTTCGAAGACATCGAGCGGCAGTAAGCACCGGTGGCAGCGACCGCAAGTAGATCACCGGGCACCACATCAGCCGGTAACCAAGTATCGCGCACCACGATGTCACCTGATTCGCAGTGCTTTCCGACTACCCGTGACAACATTGGTTCACCCGTTGACAGCCGTGATGCCAGCACCACCGTGTACTGGGCGCCATAAAGGGCCGTGCGGATGTTGTCGCTCATGCCGCCATCAACTGAGATGTAAGTGCGCACAATTCCGTCATCAAGTTCAATCGGCTTGACGGTGCCCACCTCGTAAATGGTCACCCCGGCGGGGCCGATGATCGCGCGACCGGGCTCAAATGCCAACTCGGGCGTTTCGATACCGGCTTGGTCACATTCGGCTCTTACGACACTGCAGATTTGCCGAGCCATCTCCGCGACATCGAGCGGGTCATCACCATCGACATAGGCGATGCCCATGCCACCACCAAGGTTCAGCTCCCGGACGATTACCCCTTGCTCATCACGTAGTGATCTTGTGAATGCCGCAACTCGTGCAGCAGCCTCGTTGAAGCCAGCCGCATCGAATATCTGCGACCCAAGATGGGAGTGCAGCCCGGCGAACGCCAGTGCCGGCAGTTTTGCGATCCGTCGAACGGCCTCCGCGGCATCGCCTGAAGCAACCGACAGCCCGAATTTTTGATCCTCATGTGCGGTTGCGATGAACTCATGGGTATGGGCTTCGACCCCGACGGTCACTCGGACCAACACCTGCTGCACGATGCCAAGGCGACCCGCAGCATCGGCAAGTCGAACGATCTCGTCAAAGGAGTCAACAACAATGCGCCCAACCCCGGCGGTCAGAGCCAACTCGATTTCGGCCATCGACTTGTTATTGCCGTGCATCAAAATCTGGTCCCCTGGCACGCCGGCCCGCAGCACCACCTCGAGTTCACCACCAGAAGCCACATCGATACCGAGCCCGGCTTCAGTTACCCACTTGGCAACCGCGGTGGCCAAGAATGCCTTCGCCGCGTAGTAGACCGTGGCGGCGCCAGCACTTTCATAAGCATCTCGAAATCCCTGGGCCCGTGATCGCGCATCGGCTTCATCCAGCACATAGACGGGCGACTGATACTGCGCCACCAGATCTCGGCAATCCACCCCGCCAATCTCCAAGGCACCTGCCGAGTTACGCACAGCCGATCCCGGCCAGATGGCTTGATCCAAGGTGCCCGGGGGTTTCTCTCTTTGCACAGGCGCAGGGTATTGGACGCCGGTCACATGCGATCAGGTGCGCTGACACCGAGCAACTGCAGGCCATTGAAAATCGTTTGACGGGTGGCGGCGCACAGCCACAACCGGGCCACGTGCTCCGGGGCTAAATCTTCGTCACCGCGCGGCAAGACCCGGCAGCTGTCGTAGAACCGGTGGTAGACGGCGGCCAACTCCTCCAGGTATCTGGCTACCCGATGGGGTTCACGCAGTTCGGCGGCCCCAGCCACCACCCGCGGGAACTCCGCTAACGCGCCAAGGAGTTCATTTTCCCGCTCGTGCCCGAGCAGGGCAGCGTCAAAGCTCAGGTTCCGCCAATCAATGCCAAGTTCGGCTGCATTTCGTAGCACCGACGCAATGCGGGCGTGCGCGTACTGAACATAGAAGACCGGGTTGTCATTGGTGCGCAACGTGATGATCTCAAGATCAAGGGTCAGCGGGGAGTCAACCGGGTACCGAATTAGTGAGTAACGCGCGGCATCGACTCCTACTTCGTCGACTAGTTCGTCAAGGGTGACGATATTCCCGGCCCGCTTGGAGAGCTTTACCTCTTCACCCCCGCGGGTGATTTTCACCAACTGACCAATCAGTACTTCAACTTGGTCTAGGTCATCACCGTTACAAGCGGCAACCGCGCGGAGCCTGTTCACATAGCCATGGTGATCAGCGCCAAGCAGGTAAATACACAGGTCGAAATCGCGCTCACGCTTGTTGACGTAGTAGGCGGTGTCGGACGCAAAGTAGGTGTATTCACCATCCGCCTTGACTAAGACTCGATCTTTGTCGTCGCCGAAATCGGTAGTGCGTAACCAGATTGCGCCGTCAAGTTCATAGACATGGCCTTGTTCGCGCAGCCGTTCCAAACCGTGTTCCACCGCGTTGGACTCGTGCAGGGCCCGCTCCGATGCCCAACAATCGAAATTGGTGCGGAACTGCTCCAGCACTTGCTGCTGTTGCTTTAGTTGAAGTGCGTATGCCGCTTCACGAAATGCGGTGAATTGCTCCGGGATCGGGAGCTCCTTGATATTGGGGCGTGCGATGAGGATTGCGGCAGCAAGGTCATGGATGTAGGCGCCCTGATACCCATCCTCGGGGATCTTCTCGCCATGTGCAGCCGCCATGACAGATGCGCCGAACTTATCCATCTGCACGCCACGGTCATTGATGTAGAACTCGGTCGAAACCTGCGCACCGGCGGCGGCGAGCACCCGGGCAATGGCATCGCCAACCGCAGCCCATCTGGTGTGCCCGAGGTGCAGTGGTCCGGTTGGGTTCGCCGAGATGAACTCAACGTTGATGCGCCGGCCCGACAGGGCCAAACCGGTGCCAAATGCCGAGCCCGCCTCGACGATATTTTGGGCGGTTTGCCCCAGGGCGGCACTTTCAAGGCGGATATTGATGAAGCCCGGACCGGCAATTTCGGCGGCCCCCACCCCCGGAATTTGGGCGATTTTGGGGGCCAGCACCGCCGCGATCACCACCGGCGCCAGGCGGGCCGCCTTTGCCAGCGTCAAGGCAATATTTGTCGCGTAATCCCCGTGGTCACGCGATTTTGGGCGTTCCAACTTCAGCTCAGCCGGGATTTCGATCCCTAATCCGGCCTCGGCGACCCAGGATTCAACCACCGCACGCACACTCGTGGCTAGGTCTTCAGGGTTCACTCCGTGAGGGTATCTACTCCATTTTGCTTGCTATCACTGGGCAGGGGGCTATGCTCGACCTAGGCAAGGCCAGATCAGCACCACCGTTCTAAAGTGCCCACCTCGGTGGGTGTCGGATTTCTGAGCACGTGCACAGATGCCGGGACGAGGTTTGAACGGCTAGGCCACGCGACGGGCGACCGTCCGTCGCGACGTTCCGCGCAAGGAGAATGTGCACCATGGCTCAAGGCACCGTGAAGTGGTTCAACGCTGAAAAAGGCTACGGCTTTATTGCTCAGGCCGACGGCGGACCGGACGTTTTCGTCCACTACTCGTCAATCCAGTCGGACGGCTACCGTTCACTGGAAGAGAATCAGGCAGTGGAGTTCGAAATCGTTCAGGGCCCCAAGGGCCCACAGGCCGACAAAGTTACCGTTGGCTAATTGCTCCTGATTTACGTGAAGGGCCTCGCCGATTGGCGGGGCCCTTCACTTGTGTCACTGCCTAATCCCCCGATTCGGTAGTGACATCTAGTGATGTACCTCGATCCCGCGCAAGTCAAACATCGGATTCGGCGAGTTTTGTAAGCAATCGGTCAGGGTTCGCAACACAAATCAACTCTCGTCACAATTGTCACAGTTATTTCAAACTATTTTTTTGCCGAAGTACGTTGACGCAGGGCTTCGACCTCGGCACCAAGTAACAAGCCGAGGAAACCCAGGTAGCACCACAGCAGGAAAACCACCACGCCACCGAATACCGCGATTGCCGACCCGAGGGTTGTTGAGAAGTTCGCATAAACACCCAGACCAGCACTTACCAAAAGCAGCCAAAGGGTGGTGAAGATTGGGCCCAGACCCCACCAGGGGATCGGCTCTGGATTATTGGGTGCATGGCGCAGCACCCACCTGGTCGCCAACCAGATCAATAGCGCACTAATTATCCAGTCCACCACGCCGATCCCGGAAAAGATGCGCACCTGATCAAAGCCCAGCCAGGTCAAAACTCTCGGCAATACCGTTAAGGCCACCAACGCGCCGACCAAGACACTCATGCCGATCAGCGTGATCACTGTTGCGGTGACTCGACCGACCAATCCGCGGCGCTTGGGAGCTGTTTCGAATACTCCATCGAGCGCCAGCCGAAGCCCGTAAACCACTTTTGAAGCGGCGTAGATGGCCACAACCAAACCCACCAGCGAGGTAACGGTCACACCACTGACCGACGCATGCTCGGTGGCCGTCACCAAAGAATCAGTCAATGGCTTAAGTGCCTCGACTTGAAGCGGGTCATTCTCCGACATCCCCTTAATGGCCGAGCGCACCTGATCTGGGCCAAGGACGAGCCCCGTTAGAGCACCAATCACGATCGCTGCCGGTGCTACCGCAAGTGCCAAGAAGTAGGCCAAGCCACCGGCAGCGAGGGAATTGCGGTGTTCGGTGAACCGTTCGCCGAGGTCTTTCATGGGGTCGATGACCGCCGTGAGCCTTGGGTGCACCAACCCATCGTTGCACCTGCGCCTGCTCGGGACCAAAACCATTACCGGAGGGCCTCGAATACTCTGACATGATGCTCGCGTGAGCATTGGCGCCCTAGCCGTACGCGGCGACAGGTCCCCCGCACTGCTTCGGTGGGCTTGGTTATCCATCGCCGCCGCGATAGCAACTATTTCCCTCAAATACTGGGCCTACTTGTTGACCGGTTCGGTGGGCCTGCTTTCTGACGCACTGGAATCCGTCGTCAATTTGGTCGCCGCGATCATCGCGCTGATCGCATTGATCATCGCCGCCCGCCCCGCTGATCGCACCCACCACTTCGGCCATGGAAAAGTGGAGTACTTCGCGGCCGGTATCGAAGGACTGATGATTTTCGCTGCCGCCATCGTCATCGTTTATTCGGCCATTGACCGGCTGCTGCACCCGCAGCCTTTGGAAGCACTAGGGGTTGGACTTTTAATCACGGTGCTAGCGACCGCGATCAATGCCGCCGTTGGACTGCTGATCTTGCGCGCCGGACGCGCCCACCGATCGCTGACCTTGGTCGCCGATGGCAAGCACCTGCTGACCGATGTCTGGACCTCCGCCTGCGTTGTCATAGGTGTTGGCCTTGTTGCGCTGACCGGCTGGCTGCCGCTCGACTCAATTGTTGCGATCGCCGTCGGCCTTAATATCTTGTGGGCGGGTTTCGGCTTAATGCGCAGTTCATTACATGGACTGATGGACCGGGCCTTGGGCGCAGGAGATGAGGCGCGCGTCGTCTCCGTACTTGACTCATTTCTCGCCGAATACCCCGATGGGCAATTGGCGTTCCACGCACTTCAGACCCGCGAATCTGGTCAGCAGCGATTTGTCTCCATGCATGTTCTTGTTCCAGGTGCCTGGACAATCACCCAAGGGCACGATCTAGTCGAGCGGGTCGAGGCCGCAATAGCGACCGCCCTGCCGGGGGCCAATATTCAGACGCACCTTGAGCCCCGCGAAGACCCAAGGTCATATGACGATGCCGGGGATGGACATACTGGGTTGGACACCCAGAATCTCTCCTGAGATTGCCCGAAGTACCCCACCAACTCCGCTCACCGCAGTTGCGGCACAATGTGCCGTTGAGCGAAGTCGCTCTGCGCCTCCGTAGCTCAGGGGATAGAGCGCCGGTTTCCGGTACCGACGGTCGCAGGTTCGAATCCTGCCGGGGGCACGATGAAAAGCAGCGAGACTAGGAGCCAAGTACATGCCTTATCTACTGCTTCTGCTCGCGATCATCAGCGAGGTAATCGGCACCCTGTCACTGAAGGCCAGTGATGGCTTCACGCGTTTTTGGCCCTCGGTGGTCGTGGTCATCGGCTACGGCCTCGCCTTCACTTTGCTGGCCCAGACCCTAAAGAGCCTCGGGGTTGGGCCGACTTACGCCACCTGGTCAGCACTTGGCACAGTTGGTGCCGCGGTGGGTGGCTGGTTGATTTTCGGTGAGAAGATGAGCCCGCTGTCCATCGGCGGAATGGGCATCGTCATTGCCGGCATCGTGATCATGCAATGGGGCAGCGTTACGAGGTGAGTGTCTTTAATGAATAGAACGGCCACCACCCCCCATTTTGCCACGGTAACTACCGGCTACTACCCGATCGTGGTGGCTGTGTTTTGTGGACTGCTACTCATCTCAAATATCGGTGCTACCAAACTAATTGAGTTCGGGCCCATCATCACCGATGGCGGCGCTTTCTTATTCCCGCTCGTCTACATCACCGGCGACGTCTTGAGCGAGGTTTATGGACTAAAGGCGGCCCGCAGGGCGATCTATCTTGGCTTCGCGCTCGCTGTGCTTGCGGCCTTTACTTTTTGGTTAGTGCAGATTTCGCCACCGGCCACTGGCTATGAAAATCAGGAGGCATTTGAGGCCGTCTTGGGCTTCGTGCCGCGAATTGTGCTAGCCAGTATTTGCGGTTACCTGGTCGGGCAACTCCTGAATGCCTATGTTCTCGTCAAGATCAAGGAGCGCACTCAGGAAAAAGCACTATGGCTGCGCTTGATCGGATCGACGGTCATCGGTGAATTAGCCGACACCGTGGTCTTTTGCACGATTGCGTTCTACGGAATTATCACCGGGGGCGAATTCATCAACTACGTGATCATTGGATACCTCTACAAGACTCTCCTCGAAGTAGTTCTTCTCCCCATCACCTATCGGGTCATCTCTGCGGTCAAGAAGCGCGAGCCCACCTACTGACTTCAGTCAGAATCAATGCTGATTCCCGTAGAAGCGGCCCAAAAAATCATCCTTGAACTCATAAAACGTATTTGCCAAGATGCTGGCTCGGATCTCATCAACTAATCGAACGATGAAGCGTTCATTGTGGATCGTTGCAAGCATTGAGCTGAGGATCTCCTTGCCCTTAAACAGGTGATGCAGGTAGGCCTGGGTGTAGTTAGCGCACGTGTAGCAGTCACATTCATCGTCGATCGGCGCAAAAGCCCTGCGGTACATGCTATTTGAGACGGTAAACCTGCCAGTTCGGCTGTAGACCGCCCCGTTTCGGGCTACGCGAGATGCCGCAACGCAATCAAAAGTATCGGCGCCATTCTCGATAGCGGTGAAGAGATCATCTGGCTCCCCGATACCAAGTAGGTGGCGTGGCTTATCAACTGGGAGTTCCTCATTAACCCAGCGCACAATGGTGCCGAGTTGGGTTTTGTCGAGCGCTCCCCCGATGCCGTAACCATCAAAAGCGAGGCCCCCCAAGTCGCGCGCTGCCTTTCGCCGCAGATCCTCGTACTGCGCACCTTGAATTACTCCAAAAAGTGCCTGGTAGGGCTTCTTCGCCCGCTCGGCGGTCAATCGCTCATGCTCGGAAATACAGCGAACGGCCCAATCGTAAGTGCGATCTAGGGACCGCTCCTGATACTCCCTAGTA
>CAJBZP010000122.1 GCA_903960135.1 uncultured Actinomycetes bacterium
CCAGATGATTTGCCATGGCAGGCCTTATAGCGTCGCCCCGAACCGCACGGGCACGGCTCCCGCAAACCCACCACGGGCACGCTCGCTGCAGCCATGCCCGCACCTGCTTGCGCACCCGTGGACGCAGCTTTGGAGGCACCGTTGGACGCCTGCTTTACCTGCTTGGCCATCTTCGATTGTTTACCCATGGCCCAAATCTACGCAGTGGCCAAAATCTCGCGCACCATGGCAGGGTTATTGCTGATGATGGCGTCGACCCCGGTCTCAATGCAAAGTGCCACATCTGCTGGCTCGTCGACCGTCCAAACGTGCACCTGGTGCCCCTTGGCATGAGCCACCGCGACATACCCAGGGTGTTTGCGCAGGGCCGCGACCGAGATCCCCGCGATATCGACATTATTTAGTAGCCAGCCGCTAGTTCGCCAGAGGAACAGGCGATCCATCAACAGCACCGTTGGGGTGCCCGGCGTCATCCGGTGCAATCGCCTGAGCGCCCACGAACTAAATGACATCAGGCGCACCCGTGAAGGGGTGTCCACCGCCGGGCGCAGCAGCCCGAAGTACTCAAGGAGTTCGACCAGTGCGGACTCCACATACCCGCCGTACCGGGTCGGATGTTTCGTCTCGATCGAGAAGCTGATCGTCGATGACGCGTCAAGGAGGGTTGCCAGCAAAGTGCGCAAGGTCAAGATGCGACTGCGCGTTTCATCGGGTCGCGGATCCTCAAAGTCCCGCCACACTGACGGACCACCGCTGAAGTCATGGCCCTCGAGTTCGCGCAAGGTAAGTGCCGAGACCACGCCGCGGCCATCACTCGTGCGCCCAAGGCGCCGATCGTGCACACAAACCAAGGTGCCGTCGGCGGTGAGTCGAACATCGCACTCCACCGCGTCCGCGCCCTGTTCGACGGCCAACAGGTAGGCGGCCAGACTGTGCTCTGGCTCCTCCTCATTGGAGCCGCGATGGGCCACCACCATGATTGACACGAGCCAAGGTTCCCATACGCAGGCCCATTGTTTGATCATGACATGATGCCGCGGTGACAAACTCGCAGGTGGTGCTCTTTGACCTTGACGGCACGATCACCGATTCCGCCCCGGGCATCATCGCCTGCATTCGCTACGCGCTCGATGATATGGGCCTAGAGGGCCCGGATGACGAAACGATGCGCAGCTTTCTCGGCCCGCCGCTTGTTGACACCTTCATCAATCATTTTGGTGTGACTCCAGCGGAGAGCAAGCAGATGATCGCGAAATATCGCGAGCGCTACCACGACATTGGCGAATACGAGAACTCCGTCTACCCAGGTCTGCCTGAAATCCTCGCCGACCTGTGTGCGCAGGGCGCCACAGTAGCGACGGCGACTTCGAAGCCCACTGCATCGGCAACCCGGATCCTTACTCACTTCAAGCTCGACGGTTACTTCAAGTTCATCGGCGGCGCCGAAATGCACGGCCCCCGCCAACACAAGGCCGATGTCATTGCCCATACCCTTGAAGAACTCGGTATTGCCGATCCAACCTCCAGCAAAATCCACATGGTCGGTGATCGCAGCCACGACGTGCTCGGGGCAAAGTCGTTCGGCATCGCGACCATCGGGGTGCTCTGGGGCTACGGATCGCACGCGGAGCTGGCCGAGGCCGGGGCCATTGCCATTGTTGATGACCCGGCTAGGTTACGTGCCTTACTCGGCCTCGAGCCGATACCCCATGGGGTATAAGGTAAGGACGTGAACACCACCCTTGCCCCCCTACGCACCTGGTCGCGTCGGCGCTGGGCGCTGGCTGCAGCCAGCGGCCTGGTAATTGCCTTTCTGGTCGCGCTGCCGACTGCCGTCATCCCAAACCCCATTTTTGGCCGCGCCATCGAAGTCACCTGGTGGTCATATCCGGTTGTTGTCATTACCGGCGTCTTGGGCGGCCTGCTCGTCGCTACTTATCTACGCGAGGGTCCGGCTCCAGAAGTCGACGCACCAGAAGCTGGCAGCGACCGAGCCTCCAAGCTCGGGGCGGCGGGCACCTTGATTTCCTTTTTCGCCGTCGGGTGCCCGGTCTGCAATAAGTTGGTATTGATCGCCTTGGGCGCAACCGGTGCGGTCACCTGGTTCGCCCCACTGCAGCCCATCTTGGCGTTGCTTTCGGTTGTGCTCATGATCATTGCGCTGCGCATTCGGCTCAGAAACGAAACCTCCTGCCAGATCGCCTAGGAATCCTTCAGGGGGCGAATTCGGCCAGTAGCATTACCAAATGAGCGATCCAGCAAACCCTGCTGCCGGCTCCGACGAACAAATCGAGGCGGTTCGAACACCGCAGGAAGCAGCAGCACACCAGGCGACCCAGCAGGCGACCCAGCAGGCGAAGCGCCATCGAAAGCTACTTGACAATGCTGCGGTGCTGCCCGCGATCACCCTTTCAGTTTTCGTTTGCTGGCTCGGCAGTACGGTGTTCGTCGGGTCCCACAGCACTTTGGCTGCAGAGCTATCAGCATCAAGTGCCTCGGTGATTTTTGCACTGGCGAGTTACTCGGTTGCCTTAATCGCTATCGCCGTCGTCGGTGGGCGATTGGGTGACATCATCGGACGCAAGTACATGTTCGTGGGTGCCGGAATCACCTTCACCCTCGCGGCGGCGAGCGCCCCCTTAGTCGATGATGTCTGGGAATTACTGGCGATGCGGGCGGTTATGGGCCTTTGCGCAGGGCTGATCCTCACCTCGACGGGCGGCGTACTCGCGAGCACGTTACATGGTGACACTAGGCATAACGCCTGGCTGCTCTGGCGTGGGGCCGGGATGACCGGCATGATCTTGGGCCCGGTACTGGGCCCGGTCGTCTCAGGTGCCCAAGACTGGCGCGCACCGGTGTTGGCGTCCGCCGCCTTGATGTTGGTGGCAGTCGCCTTGGGTGCGATCGGGATGCGAAACTCGCGCGATGACGAGAGCCACCTAACTATTGGTCTTATTGGGCCGGCAGCGTTACTGGGCTTAGGCCTGCTCTTGCCCTACCTCTTGCTAGTACTGGTCAAAGACCAGCTGGTGAATTGGTTTGTGGTCGTGGCACTCCTGCTGCTCAGCGTCGCCTGCTTAACCGGATTCATCGAACTTAACCGCAGGGCGAACTCACAACTGTTCGACCACGACATCGTGTTGGGCAATAGCCGACTTTGGGTCACCGACTTATTCGGAGCCATCCACGTGGGAGGCTTGTTCATCGTCTTCGCGGCCCTAGCCACAGTTCTTGACGCCGGTACGACTTTGACGTCTATCCAAGTTGGCCTTGGCATGGTCGCCTTGGCCATACCACTGATAACCCTGCACCTGCTCGCCCACCGCATTCGAAATAGGTACGGCTTCACTAGGCAGCAGGAGTCAATGGTCGGATCCCTGCTTCTGGTCCTCAGCATGTGTTGGCTGTTCCTAGTAGCACTGGATGAATTGACCTACTTAACAATCCTGCCCACGTTGATTCTGGCGGGAGCCGGGTTCGGACTCATTCGTCTCCTAGGCCACATGGGGGTCATCAAAACAACGGGGCAGCGATGGGCGTCCACCCTGTTCGGGACCCGCACTTTTGCCAACCACCTAGGGGCCACCGTTGGTGCGGTACTGCTCGGTATCGTGCTAGCCCAAATGGCAGCAAGTGCCAGCCAAGTCGATGCGCAATTGGCTAGGCAAGCGGCAATTGTGGCCGCTTGGGCCGTCGGGGTGGTGGTGGTGTGCACCGCCGCTTTCGCGGCCCTAAAGTTCAAGCTCCTCGGCTGGGAGGATCCGCACTGGCATCCCGCCGGTGCTGCCCCGGACACGGCAACCAACGAGGCGCCACCGCGGCCTTAAGCGAACAGCACCCCGGGGTTCATCAACCCCTGCGGATCAAGGGCCCCCTTGATGGCCCGCATCGCGGCGATCTCCCCCGCCGATCGGCACAGGTGCAGATCCGCCGCCTTAGCTCTACCAACACCATGCTCCGCGGAGATCGATCCACCGTAACCCGCAACACATTCGAGCACGGCCAGATCCGCGCGCAGGTCATCGGCCAGCGGGCCCACAATCTCCACATGCATGTTGCCGTCGGCCAGGTGGCCGAAGATCCCGAAGGTGGTCACATCGGGCAAGGTGCCGATGAGTGCAACAAGTTCATCCGCGCAGTCAGCAAGTTTCGGTAGTGGAACCGACACGTCGAGTTTGTGGACTATCCCCACCGCTCCATAAGCATCGGCTTGACGTTCGCGGTAAGCCCAGAGTCGGGCTTGGTCGGCAGCGTCGAAAGCAACTACTGCGTCAGCTGACTCATCAAGTGGTAGACCAGAGCCGTCGCCACCGTCAACTACTTCGAGCAGCACCACGACGGGCCAGCGCTGCTCGAGCGGCCAAGGTAAGTCAGCAAGGGCGCAGACTAAATCCATGCTCGGTGCATCGATGACTTCAGCGGCAAGGAGTCGTGACCCGGGCGCATTTGACTCAGAGGCAACACCGGCGCGCGACATCAGGGCCAACGCATCCGCGTACGACGCAGCCCCGACCAAGCTCAACGTCGTGCGTCCCAACGGCCGGTGCAACTTAAGGCGAACCGAGGTGATGATGCCAAGGGTGCCCTCGGATCCGCAGAGCAGCCCCGCTAAGTCGTAACCGGTGTTGTCTTTCAACATGCCGCTTAGGTGCGAGATCACCGACCCGTCAGGAAGCACGGCCTCAATGCCAACAACCTGCGCGCGGGTCATGCCATGAGCGATGACGTGAATGCCACCGGCGTTGGTGGCAACCGTGCCACCGATTGTTGCCGAGTCGCGTGCCGCGAGGTCAACGCCGTAGTTCCAGCCGGCCGCCACCGCATGGCGTTGAACATCACCCAAGGTGGCGCCGGCGCCGACGGTGACTTGGCCGGCGAGCCCATCGACCGCACCGAGTTCGGTTAGTCGAAGGAGCGAGATGATCACCGGCGGCTGCTGCCCGCTAGCGGCCGGCACCGACCCGCCAACGAGCCCGGTATTGCCGCCCTGGGGTAGTACCGGCACCCCCGCGGCCGCGCAGGCACGCATGATTTCGGCCACTTCGGCGGCACTGGCCGGTCGCACCACCGCAACGCAGGGCCCGCCAAAACGCCGGGTCCAGTCGCTGACGAATGGAGCCACCCGATCATCACCTATATATAGGTGCGCATCGCCGACGATCCGGGCTAGGGCTTTGACCAGTTCGAGGTGCGCTGGGCTGGTGCTCACGCCGCCATCTTGCCCGATCCGGGGTCGATGCGGAAGTTCGGCGGCTAGCGCACCTGCTGGCTGACTACGGCTAACGCCAGTTTCACGTACTGCGCCCCCACCTGATCAATGCTCAGCCGTCCGTCGGGTCGAAACCAGACCGAGACCCCGGTGCCCATCTGCAAGATCGCCAAAGTGGCCACCTGCGCATCGAAGACGTTGAACTCGCCGCTGGCGACACCGGCGTCGATGATCATGCGCAGTGAGTTCTCGTACTCGTCACGTAGCGCAACCGCCTTGCGACGATGCGATTGCGAAAGTGAACCAAGTTGGCTGTTGACGAGCACCGCCTGATGTCTGCGCTCGGCATGAAAGCCGACGTGGGCGCTCACGAATGCGGCGAGTTGCGCTCGCGGCCCAGCGCCTGGGCCTAATCGAGCTAGCGCCTCATCGCGGTTGGCCGCTAGGTCGCTCATCGCCGATCGCGTTACGTCCCAAAGGATTTCCTCTTTGGAGTCAAAGTGGTTGTATAAACTCGCTGCCTTGATACCCACACTCGCCGCGATATCGCGCATCGATGATGC
>CAJBZP010000123.1 GCA_903960135.1 uncultured Actinomycetes bacterium
GCGGTGCGCCCGAAGAGATTCGAACTCCTAACCTTCTGATCCGTAGTCAGATGCTCTATCCGTTGAGCTACGGGCGCGTCGTAACCTCGGAAGTATAGCCTTTCCCGCGATCTTGGATTGCGGACCCAGTACCTGCTAGTAGTAACCTGCGCTCGTGGGCTTCCAGAAGGCCAAGCACCGGCGCCGGGGCGCCCAGCTCATCGCACCCCTGCTGATCGTGCCTCCCATCGCTTGCTGGATCTTGCTGCTCGCCGGTGGCATGGCGATGGCCGCCGACACCCCAACCGAGCCGCCGCCGTGCGGCAACACCGGCCAGCCCTGCCAAGTGGATAGCCCCGCGGCGCCGGTACCCGGCGTCTCCGGCAACCCGCCCGAAGGACCGCCGGTCGTCACCCAAACCGCGCAGCCGGCGGGGCCAACACCGGTGGCTCCTGAGCCCGGTGCGTCGGGCAGCTCACCCGCCAGCGGCGGCAACAACAACACCGGTGGCAACAACACCGGTGGCAACAACACTGGCGGCGATGCGCCGACCGTTGTGATAAGTGAGGTGGCCCTCATCCTCGGTCAAGCCGTCAATGTGCCGATTAGTTTCGTCGGCGGTGGGGGCGCTGCGGCCGACGAGTCGGTCCAGGTGGAGGTCGTGGTTACCGTCACCGGCGGTACCGCATCCATCCCTGGCGGTTCCAGCGGCAGTACCGCCACCATCCGTGGCCCCTTCAGCGCCATCAAGAGCAATATCAGCCAGACCACAATCACTGCCACCCAAGAAGGCCCGGTCAGCATCAGTGTGCGCGGGTACCAAGTGGGCCAGCCCAATGAAGCGGTGAGCGCAACACGGGACTTGACGGCGGTGGGCGCTCCGACACCTAGTCCGACACCTAGTCCGACACCGCCCGCAGATACCCCCACGGCGGTCGCCGCGCCCCCGAGCCAAGCCCCAGCAGCAACGGCCAGCGCGGTAGCCGCCCCGGTGATCCAACAGCGGTCGACGATTGACCTGCCGAAGTACGAGGCGTTGGATGAACCAAAAGTCGTGGTCGGCACCACGGTTGCAGCCGTGGCGGTGATAGCGGTGGTTGGCGTTTCAGCCGGCGCAATGGCCGGTGCCGGTGGTTCCTCGTCAACCGGCGGTGGCGGTTCGCCTTCGAGTAGTGCCATTCGCCGGGCCGAGGCTGCCGATCGTCAAGATGCTGCGCACTATGCCACCGAGCGGGCCAGCACCTCACTGGCCGGTGTTGATGTTTCGTTCGCCGGGGTGGCTGCGGTTGTTGGTGCGCAGGGCATCGGCGATCGATCCAAAACCTGGCGCATGCCGCTCACACCGCATGTCGATCGAAGTACTCGAAGTGGCATCTTGGCGCTCGCGCGCTTTTCACCACTCAGTGCCCGGTTCATCGCCGATGGCACGTACCTCCGGGCGATGTTCGGCTCGGCCGCACTGCTGCTACCGATCATTGCGGCTGTCATGGGCGTGCTCGGCGTCTTCGAAGTCAACGGCTTGGCGCTGGCCCCGAGTGTCGTACTGCTCGCAGTCATTACCTTTATTGGCACCCTCGATGCCTTCGCCGGGCTCGCAGCCTTCATTGCATTCACCATCGGTATTGCGGTTTCCGGTGGGATTACCAGCGTCGACAGCGTTCGCACTCTGTTAGGCCTAGCGGTAATCGGCTTTGGCCCCGCACTCATTGCCGGAGCCACCAGGCCATTGCGGCGGGCCGGCCACGAGTTTGATCTTTGGGAGCGGCTCACCGATTTCGTGATCATCCCGCTGCTCGGTGCTTTCACGGTGCAGAGCATGGTCTCGGCGCTCTCCGGTTTATCGGGCTATGAAATGCCGATCACGCAATACGCAGACCTCATCGCCTTGGTCGCCCTACTTGGGTTGCTCTTGCGGGTTAGCCTGGAAGAATTCGCCGCGCGCGCCTACCCAGCACGAATCACCGAGATCGCCCCGGTCGAGATCCCAAAACCCGGGACAATTCAACGCTGCATTGTTTCGATCATCCGCACCGGTGTCTTCATGTTCATCGCCGTTGCCTTCATCGGCAACGTCTGGCAGTTGTGGGTGGGTGCGCTGATTTTTCTCGCCGCCCAGCTATGTGAGGTTTTCGCTTCGAGGATGCCCAATAGCCCAAGGCTCTATCACGCAGTGCCGGTGGGGATCCCAAAGCTGGTACTTATCTTGCTGGTGTCACTCGGGCTTACCACATTGTTGACTTTGATTCTTGGCGCAAATGCCGATCTCGCTAGATTCTCTTTCGTCTTCTTGATGTTGCCCGGCCTGGCGCTCGCGGCCCTTGGCATGTTCGGGCGCGAACCAGCCGAAGGTGACACCCGCTGGTATCTGCGCCCGAGTATGCGCACCTGGTACCGAGCCGGCGGCATCTTGCTACTCGTCGCCGCTATCTACATCACGCAAATGCTTTAACACTTCAAGGACCGCGCCCTGACAAGTTGACTAGCTGGTCAACCCCTTGAATGCCGCTGCGATCGCTTCTTGGCCGGCCGCCTGATATTTGTTCGGATCCAGTGCTTGCCCGACCGGGATCCCAACACCTTGGCGATCGGCGACCTCTGCTGTTACGAGGGTGCCGGTGTCACCTTGAGTGAATTCGATATCGATGCTGATCGGCAGTTGGTCCGTCGAAGTCAGCCAAATGCCAAGGAGGCGGTACTTGAGTAACTTGCCACCGGTACCGGCAATTGCATCGCCGCTATCGGAATCAACCGTGAGTCCGGCTGCCATCAAGTTGGAGTGCACCAACGCTTTCGCGTCGTCAACACTTAGGTTCGTGGTAATGCTGCCTTCGGCTACAGTTGTCATAGCGGCAATCTAACATGACCCCTTTGCTGATCGCCGGTGTGTAAGAATCCACCATGGAGCCAAACCGCCGCCAGTTCCTGACCGGGGCCTGCGCCCTCTTGGGTGCCGGCCTAGGTGCCGCCCTGCTCGCCGACTCAGCCGATGCTGCCACCGGCATCAAGCGCAAGAAGAACGGTCAGGTCGAAGTCACCGTCGCGCAAATCCCGGGCCTTGAAAACATAAATGGCGTAGTGAACCTCGGCACCGTAAAAGGCGTTCCCACCGCGGTGGTGCGCACCGGCGCCGCCACCTACACCGCCTTGAACCTGCGCTGCCCCCATGCCGGGGTTACCGCTCGCGATACCGGGAGTGAATGGCTGTGCCCCGCACATGGATCGCAGTTTGCACTCGATGGTGCATTCATTAGTGGTCCGGCTGGGCGTGCGTTGGCACCGGTGAGCGCCCGACTTAATCGCGGGATCCTGACGGTCGGCTAACGCAAACGTCAGGAGTTCGAGTCCGGGCCGAGCACCATGTCACTCATCACGCGGGTGCCCATGATGACCCTTCGTCCGTTGATTGTGATCGGGTTCTTCCAGCTCTCGACCGACTGCACGGTGCACTGCACCAGACGCGCGGTTGTTGAGGCCGGAATTGTGACACTCGCGCTGTTCGCTGCAGCCGTGAGCGGGTCACTCCAGTTCTGCCCGTCAGCGCTGGTGTAGACGGTCACGATGCCCGGAGTGCCCGGCGCCGCGTAGCCCATGCCATCGGCATAGGCACTGGCACCGGCAGGCGAAGTCGGCATCACCTGCGTACCCATGGCGGAGTTGTCGAGCTTCTGCCAGACAGGTGTGGGGAATGCCGTCAGGAACCATGAGGTGCCATTTGCAGTGATGGCGTTCATCGCCTGCGTCTGACTCGACGCATCCCTGCCATCAAGGGCGCAGGTCACTGTCCTGCCGCTGATCGAGATGTCTGCCGGATAGTCAGCGTTGTAGTCAGGCTCCGTGAACGTGAACATCGCCGCAGGCAGGGACTTGTCGGACACCGGCAGGATATTCAGGTCCAGTTGGTCGGCAGACACAGAACTCAGGTCGGGGATGATGGGCAGCGGAGTCGCAAAGACATTTACGATCATGCCGTTCGCGTAAGGGCGGTACTGCACCTTCTTGCTGCTCGTCAGCAGGAACGGGGCTCCGCCGTTCCAGGCGTAGAGCCCGGTGAACTGCCGCCACGGATGGGTCGCGTCGGTAGCGCCCGCCAGGAAGGCGCCCTTGACGTCGCTGCAACTGTTCGTCAGGTCATCGATGATCACCCCGATGATCGCCAGCACCTGATCAATACCCGGCAGGTCGAATGCCTCGGCGGCTCCGGCCCAGGCGATAGCCCCACCGGCGGCAAGTGAAGCAGTGTCGTAGATGTAGTCGAAGGTTCCGCCGTCACTGAGTGAGTCCTGCGTCGCCTGGGCGATTAGTGACTGAATCAACTGCGCTTGTGTGCCGGTGACCCCCGGTGGCAAGGATGACTTCGAGGGCAGTTTCGGCAATGTGGACTTGGCGCTCGTGCCAGAGAACCACTGATACGTGCTCGTCATCGCGGCTGAGTATGCGGCGAAGACAAGGCCAGAAGTTGTCGCGTACTTGCTGTCACCAGTGTTGCCGGAGTTCGAGGTGGCGGTAGTTAGCGTGACACCCGGTGGCAGTAAGGCACCGTTCACCTGCGCAAGGAAGTCGGAATTGGTGTTACTCCCAGTCTCCAGCGGGTAGTTGGCGTCATACATGCAGTTCACCGGCCCGCCCAACAGCACCAGTGGATTCGGCGTGGCGTTCACGTAGGTCACGGGCCGACCCGTGCCCCGCGTCTGGACCGGCGGAGTTGGCGCGGCTCCGCCCCAGTGCGCAATGCGCGCATCGATTGCCTGCGCATCAATTCCCGGGTGCACTGCATCGAGGTCTGCCTCCTGCCGCATGCCCACGGTCACCGCATTCGCGGCGGCAGACCAGCCAAGGGACATACGCCACACTTCGACGGCGTCAGCCTGCGCTTTCGTGAGAGCCATGGTCGTCGTGAGCTCTGATTCCGTGACCGCCAGTTTCCGCACCGGCCCAACGACTAACGCGCCCGTGTTCGGCGAGACCACCGCGACCTGAACCTCTGCAGTATCTAGCCTCACCCCATCCACATTGCGAGAGTCCATGCGGGCGGCGATATCGACAACAAGCCCGTCACCTTGGTTGCGCAAGCGCGACTCAGCCAGGCTGGGGGGCGCAATCGACGCCGAACTGGGCGTCGAGATGACATCACCGCGTTCGGCCAGGGCTACCGCAGGTGCCTGCGCCGGAAGTATCAGAACTATCCCTACACCAGCGACTCCAAGGGAAGTTACCCAAGACAGGCGCATCATGACAATCTCCGAATCTGCTTAGTCCCATAGGTTTTCTCGAGTTGGAATGCTCCATACCCTTTTTGGTATTGCGCGGGAGCTGTTAGAGCTACCTTGACCGTTCTTGAATTGTCAGCCTTGACCTCGAGATTTCTGTCATGTGTTCGAACTGCGCACGAGGCCACTGGTACACATTTCACCGATACCTTCACCCGCTCACCCGCATTGGTGAATATCGGTAGCCGTACCAACGCAGTCCACTCGTTGGCTTTTAGTGCCTTTGGCAACTTCACCGCACGCACTGGCTCCTGCTGGATCCACTCGAAGTCGAACCCCTCGTCAAGTTCGGAGGAATCAACACCTGGGTTGGTAACTGTCACCGTGTTCCAGCCGAGCTTGCCGGTTGGAGTCACCGCCGCGATATGCGATCCATCAATGACCTCTACATCTTGCGCCGGGGCGCTGCCAAATTGCACTACCGCGTCGGCGGCAAATCCACTGCCGGTAATAGTCACCGTCGTGCCGCCAACCACTGGGCCGGTGCGCACATCCAAAGTATTGATAACTGGCGCCGATTCATAGGTAAATCCGTTACCGAATACGAAGCGTCCGCCGTCCGGATTGATGATCGTGACATCGGCAGCCCCCGGTGGGCCACCTGGTGTCACCGCGGTTAATTGCGTTGAAGCCATGGTGCTAACTCCCACCGCCGGCACCCCCTCAACTAAGACCGAGGCACCCGACGCGAATCCGCTGCCGGTAATCGTGATCGTCGTACCGCCACCAACCGGTCCGACAAACGGGGTTACCGCAGTTACAACCGGGGTGGAGATCGGCGGGGGCGGTGGTGGCGGGGGTGGTGGCGGGGGTGCCGGAGCCGGAGCCGGAGCCGGAGCCGGCGTCACAGTCGGACTCGGCGACGGCGACGGCGTCGGTGTCGGTGTAACAGTCGGACTCGGCGTCGGTGTCGGTGTCGGTGTAACAGTCGGACTTGGCGACGGCGTCGGCGTCGGCGTAACAGTCGGACTCGGCGACGGCGTCGGCGTCGGCGTAACAGTCGGACTCGGCGACGGACTCGGCGACGGACTCGGCGACGGACTCGGCGACGGGTCCGCAATGAACGTGAAGGCGTTCGCCAGCGATGCGGTGCCCAGACCTGGATTGGCCAGGACCACGTCAACCGGGCCGGCAGCGCCCGCTGCCGTCACCGCCGTGACCGATGACGCACTATTGACCGTCACGCTGGCGGCTTCGTTAGCGCCGAAGAGGACCGTGGCATTGGCCGCGAAGCCAGAACCGCTGAGGGTCACGCTCGTGCCACCGGAAGTCGAGCCCGAGCCCGGCTCGACACTTGTCAGGATCGGCGCACCCGCGTAGGTGAAGCCATTGTTCAAGGTGCCGACACCTGCCGTCGGGCAGGTCACGGTCACATCAACTGTTCCTGCACTTCCCGACGGAGTCGTGGCCGTCATGCGGGTAGTCGCGACATAGTCCTGCGTCGTCGCTCGAACACCACCGAAGGCGACAAGGCACTGCGCGTTCTCGAACCCGGTGCCGATTATCGTCACGTCGGTGCCACCGGATGCCGCACCCGTGTTCGGGCTGATCGACGTGACAGTCGGAGCAGCCACCGGGGCCGGCGTGTCGTCGTAAGTAAAAGCATTCACACCGATTACCTGAGTGCCGTCAGGGTTTTGCACAACGAGGTCGACAACACCTGGGCTGAAGGTCGGCAAGGTGGCAGAGATCGACCTACTACTTAGCATGGCCACATTGGTCGCCGGTTCGACATCAGCGGGTGATTTCACGACCACACCGGCACCGGACTGGAAACCGGTGCCGGCGATGACAACGAGGGTCCCGCCGCTCGTCGGACCTTGCGCCGGTGTCACTGAGGTGAATGTCGGGCTCTGCTGGTAGGTGTAACCCGCAGCGAGGGTCGCCGACCCCTGCCCCGGGTTCGTAACAATGACGTCGACTGGCCCGACCGCCGAACCCGCGGGGACCACAACGCTCGCTTGCGCCCCGCCATCGGCAACTTGGGTAACTGACGCAGGGCGGCCGCCGAAGCTCACCTGAACATCAGCAGCGAAACCAGCGCCATTGACGATCGCGGACTGACCACCTGCGAGTGCTCCGGCCACCGGAGCCACCGATGTGACAGTGGGCGGGCCGAGATACGTGTATCGCAGGGAATTGCTCGTCGTAGGTCCGCGATCAAAAGGACACACGATCCACACGCTCGTCACGCCCGGGTCACCCGCCGGTATCGTGAAGGTGACGCTCGACGCACTGCTGGCCGTCTTCTTGATAGCTGCTCCGGAACTGATCTCGGGCCAGCACGTTGACAGGTTCGGCACGCCGCCGGCGCCGGCCGGGCCGCCCGTGCCAATGAGGGTGATGGTGTTGCCGCCTGCCGCAGGGCCAGAAATCGGCGAGATGCCCGTCAGGCTCAACGACGCGGGGGTCGGCGCTTGGTACGAGTACGCATTCGACAGCGTCGCGTTGTCCGTGAGGTCACCGTTGAGGATCGCCAGGTCGACGAAGCCCTGGGCGTGCTGCTTGGTGACGAAGCTGAGCTCCGTCGGCGAGGTGACGCTATAGGGCAGTCCCGTGAATCCGGCGAAGTTGAGTTCCATATCAGCGGTGAAGCCTGTTCCTGTCACCGTCACCGTCGTTCCGCCGTCCGTCGACCCCGTCGTCGGGTCGATCGCGCTGATGGTCACGGGGCCGTGCGCGTTGAAGGCATTGGCCAGTGTCACCGTCGCACCGCCTGGGTTAGTCACCGTGAGGTCCTGCACGCCGGGCGGTGCCGCGATGGTGAACACCATCGTCGCCTGGGTTCCACCGGAAGCCACGAATGCTGAGGCGGCCTTGGCGGCTCCAAGCATGAATTGCGCATTCGGCATGAAGCCGCTGCCCATGACCGTGAAATTCGTCGACGTGCCGACCATGCCGCCCGTGCGACTCAGGCTCGTCAGCGTCGGAAGCGGGATACCGGTGTAGGCGAACGGCATCGGAGCGGTGAGCGTCGACCCGTCCGTCAGGACGAGGACCACGCTGGCCGTGCCGACCATGGTGCTCGGTGGGACGGTGCCTCGCACCTGGGTGTCAGAGTCCACCCGAACGTTCGTCGCCTGCGCATCCGGCTGGCCGGCTTGGCGGAACAGGACCTGCAGGACATCCTCGAGGCCCGTGCCGGTGATCGTTAGGGTGTCGCCACCGGTGTTCGAGCCGGCGGTCGGGCTGATTGCCGTGATGATCGAGGAGATGTAGGTAAAGGCGCTGGTCAGGGTACTGATCGGGAAGCCCGGGTTCTGAACAGAAACATCAACGGCGCCGGCCGCATGCTGCGGGACCTTGATAATAAGTTGTTGGGCCGGCGCGACGGGCGTCGCTGCCGAAACCGATTGACTCGGATTCAGCGCGGATAAATCCAGCGGAAGCGGCTTGCCACCGACGGTGACCACCGTGTTCTCGTTGAAACCGGTTCCGGTCAAGGTCACGGCTTCACCGCCGAGGACAGATCCGGTGGCCGGACTCAGACTGGTCAAGGTGGTCGGACCGTTGACGGTGAATGGCGCCTGCCCGACCGGCAGGGAATACCCAGGGTCCACCGCGAGGACACCGGTAGCCACCGGCAGCCCGGGCGGTACCACCGCTTGGATCTCGTTCGCAGAAACGAAGGTCTGCGATGTCGCGGGCACACCGTTGAAGGAGACAGTCATCAGGTGTGTGAAGTGCGAACCAGTGATGGTCACCACCTGGCCGAAGGTGCCGACCGTGATCTCATCGGGAATCACCTGCGTGATCACCGGCGTCGGCGGCAGCATCCCGCCGTAGGAGAACGGCTTGGGTGACTTCGCCAGGTAGTTCGGGTTGTCGGGATCGGTCCAGCCGAAGCCGACCCAGAGCGGGGTCTTGTCCGGCCAGCCCACGAGCTTCGCCGGCATGACAGCCGTGATCGTCGTGGCAGAGACGACTTTTACCTGGTCAGCCTCGAACCCGATTTCCTGCGCGGGATCATCCGTGAGGAAGACATTCATGCCCGTCTTGAAATTGGTGCCGGTGATGGTGATCTCGGTGCCACCCTGATCCGGTCCGAGCAGCGGCGTGATCGACGTGATCGTCTGCGTGGCAACGGTGAACGGCTCCGTCGTGCGCTGCTGCTGGACATCCACACCTGGCGTCCGGAAGGTGAAGGTGCCGATCCACGACTTGCCGATGTCCTCGGGTCCTGGCACCCAGTCGCTGCCGCGGAACGCTGACCCGTCAACGGCCTGGAACTGGGCCGAGCTGATCGTCGACTTCGGTGACACGAGAGCCGTGCAATCCACTGGCACGTCGACCGGCACGGTTGCCGTGTCGGTGCACGGCCCGGTCCCCGTCGAAGCAGCAGTCATGACCGCCAGGCGTCCGGAATTCGTGTTCGTGATCCAGGCAAGACCCGCAGGGGTGAATGCCACCTGACGTTGGCTGTACAAGGGGGCCGTAGCGCCGGCTGGGTCGAACGGGTACTCCGTCACCGCTCCCGACTCCGGGTTGATCTGCACGAGTACGGCGGAGGCCCCGTAGACCGTGTTGACGACCGCGAAGTTGAGGGATCCGTCCGGACCGACCGTCAGCTGCGAAATGAATTGCTGCTGATCGCCCCAGTACTGGATCGGCGCGGTGTTGAGCGGGATCGAGATGGATTCGGGCACCATGATGCCGAGTTCGTTTACCGTGCCGAAGTACCACAACCCGCTGGCAGCGTCCTGCTCGAGCAGCGCAATGTCGCCATTTGGCATGGTGACGAAAGCCGTGACCCGGAAGGTCGTGCTGCCGTTGCGAGACACGGTGAAGGGCGTCGTGCCGAGGGAACCATCGGGGTTGAAGACGCGGGCCCCTTCGAAGTAGCCCACATACGCGTTGCCGGCCCCGTCGACCTCGATGCTTGATATCGAGCCACCGTAAGGAGCGGCGGAGTTGAACTCCTTTACCTCGACGATCTGCCCGGTGCCCTGGTCATAGCGGAACACTTTCCTCTTCGCCGGATTGGCAACCCAGATGCTCCCGTCAGCCGGTGAGACCGCAACGAGTGGTGGCGCATCCGCAAACCCTCCTGTGCACCCGGCGCCATCGAAGTCAGCGCGTTTGATGGCCGGCTGGATCGCTGAACCAGACCGCGAGACCTGCCACAGATGGCCCTCGCACGTCGGCAGCCACAGGCTGCCGTCCGGCGCCACCGCGATATCGCCTGGCATCTCACCTGAGCCGAGGGAGTCCCAACCGGCCATCTCATAGGTCGCCGGATCAATCAGCACGACCTGCCCGTTCGCCTGATCAGCCACGGCCAGCAGGCCATCGGGTGTTGACGCGATGGACGAAGCCTCGACCTCACCGGCCATCGTCGCGAAGGTGACCAATCCGGGAGTGCTGGGGATCGGGATGGGGATCGGGCCTGCTCCAACCGGAGTAACCAAGCCAATTACCGCAACTGCCGTCGCGGTCAACACAACAAACACGCGCGACCGAAACCTTTGCACCACGCACCTCAATCCGAACGGCACCAAACTCAACTCGCTGAAATAGCCGAGCCTCCTAATTCAGGGTATGTCAGCATTACGGCTCATTGCGCGGTGAGAGGTGACCGCTTAGCATCGAATTTCGTTACCTGTGTCACAGGCCCCAACCGCGCACGAAATCAACAGTGAGCCTGGTATGCCCCCTGTTTCCGGTTGATATGAACCCCTTTTCTTGGCCGACGTTTATGTGAGTTGTGGCAGTCTGACCTTGAGTGGGTCGGCCACGGCAGGGACGGTGTCAGCGACTTTGACCGTTCAGGATGCCGTCTTCGATGGCCCTGGCTGCCTCCAGGTGCCGCTCATGATCTCCTTTACGGCCGCAGGAAGCCTGGATCTGAGCGCGTCCAAGAGCGGCTCGAGCAACACCATCTCCGCATACGCGTACTCCAACGGGCCAGAGAATGTCACGGACGCACTGCAGGTCTGTCCGAATGTCGATGGGGAAGGGACGTACCAGCTGCGTGGCACCGTCAGTGACGGCAGCGTCAGTGCACCGTTGCCCGCCGGACTTCAACTGACCGTCAGTCGCGCCCCAACGTCCATGTCGCGCCTTACCGCTCGACAGAGGGGATCGACGCTGACCATCGCTGGCAAGGTCACGGCCCCGACCAGCCTGGGAGAGATCGGTGCCCGGGGCACCGTGACAATGCAGGGGATGCTGCCAAAGAAGCTCGGTGGGACGGGCAAGTGGGTGAACCTTGGAACCACTTATCCAGATGAGTTCGGCGCATTCGTGCTGAAGGGATCGCTTCAGCAGAACATCAAGGGTGCGCAGGTGCGCACCGCCTTTGCCGGGGATGCTTGGTGCGCCGATGCGACTGGCACGACACTGGTGAATCGGAGTCCTCGTTCCACCGCTGGCGCAACAAGTACGGCGGGATGAAGGCCGACGACGCGAAGGGGTTGAAGGACCTGGAAAAGGAGAACGCGACGTTGAAGCGACTCCTGGCGGACGCCGAGCTGGAGAAGACGGCGCTTCGGGAGCTGTCCCGGGGAAAATGGTGAGCCCGCGCGCGAAGCGGGCTGCTGCCGGCCAAAACTGGCGGAGGCGGGGAGATTTGAACTCCCGATGGGTGTTAAAACCCAAACCGCATTAGCAGTGCGGCGCCATAGACCGGACTAGGCGACGCCTCCAAGCTGACGCCCAAGGCGCAGCGGGGTAAGAGTATCGGGTGCGGTACCGCACCTCGGCAGGTGTCGGGCACACTTAGGCCTCGTGACCACCACATTGGCAATTGACTGTGGAGGTGGGGGTATCAAGGGCTCCGTCCTTGATGAATCCGGCACCATGCGGGCCCACCCCATCCGGGTGCCGACCCCTTACCCCTTGCCGACGGCTCTATTTGTCAAGACTTTGGTGGACCTAGCCGCGAGTTTGCCGACCGCTGATCGGGCCACCGTCGGGCTGCCCGGCATGATCCGCCACGGCGTGGTCGTCACCACTCCCCACTACGTCACCCGCTCCGGACCGCGCACCCGCGTGCTACCCGAATTGGTTTTGGAGTGGGAGGGTTTCGACGCTAAAACCGCGCTCACCGAAGCCCTCGGCTGCCCGACGATCGTTTTGAACGACGCCGAGGTGCACGGCGCGGGCGTGGTCGCAGGCCAAGGGCTCGAGGTGGTGCTGACACTGGGTACCGGGTTGGGCTCCGCCGTTTATGACGGCGGCCGCCTCGCCCCGCACCTGGAGCTATCACAAGCCCCGGTGCGTTGGGGCTTGTCGTACGACACCTACATCGGCGAACATGAGCGCCGCCGACTCGGTGATGCACTTTGGTCACGACGCATCGGCCGCATGATCGAAGGGCTGCGCCCGGTGTTCATGTGGGACCGGCTCTATCTTGGTGGCGGCAACAGTAGGCACATAACACCGGTGATCCTTAATCGCATCGGCGATGACGTCGTAATCGTGCCCAATGCCGCAGCCTTGGTCGGTGGGGCACGTGCCTGGTTACTTCAAACCGAATCATGACGGCACTCGGCTCCCCGACCGCACGCAAAGTTGATGCCGTCGGGATCGGCATGTACCTGCTGGCCGCTTTCCTCTTTGCCCTCAACGGATCAATCGCGAAACTCGCGATCGCAGCCGGCCTTGACCCTGGCCACCTCACCCAACTGCGCAATGGCGGGGCGATGGTGGTGCTCGTCGTCTTCGTGTTCGTCACCAACCGCAGTGGATTTCGCGTTACGCGCGGCGAACTCCCGTTCCTGTTGGCCTACGGAGTCATCGCATTCGTATTGGTGCAGTTTCTATATTTCTTCACCATCTCACGGCTACCACTGGGCCTTGGCACACTGCTCGCATTCTTAGCCCCGGTGGTTGTCGCGTTGTGGGTGCGCTTTGGTAGGAAGCAGCCGGTAAGTAACCGCATTTGGCTCGCCATCGCACTAACTCTCATCGGGCTCGCATTAGTGTCGCAAATCTGGCAAGGCTTCGCATTTAATCTCCTCGGTGTTCTCGCCGGACTATTCCTCGCAGTAGTACTAGCCCTGTATTGGCTACTCGGTGAAGCCGGCCAAGCCAGACGAGACGGGGTCTCATTAACCATGTGGGGCTTCATCTTTGCCACCGCCACCTGGACAATCCTGTTGCCGTGGTGGCACTTCCCCTGGTCGGTGCTGGGTGAGATGTCGACACCCGAAACCACCCAATTTCCAGCGCTTCCCATCTGGGGCATCATGCTCTGGGGTGTCGTCCTAGGCACGGTCATTCCGTTTTTGCTAGTGCTCGGCTCACTTCGCCGCATCGGTGCACAACGAGCCGGCATCGTGGCGACAACCGAACCACTTTGGGCCGGGCTGATTGCAATTTTCGTCCTCGGCGAGATGCTCAATTGGGTGCAAGCCCTCGGTGGCTGCGTGGTGGTCGCCGGGGTGGTGCTCGCCGAGACTTCGCGGCGCGTAAGTGCTAGCGAGGAGGCGGGATCTCTCCCGAGCCCCGTTTAATCAGTTCCGAAGGCACCACCGTGGTCGCGGTTGCGCGGGCCGCATCAGCGAGTCTGGCGAAGAGTGCCTCTGCTGCTAGTCGTCCGATCCGCCGCGGATCTTGCGCAACTACCGTGACTCCTGGGTTAAGTACATCCGCAAGTTCAAAATCGTCATAACCAATTTGCGCAACGGATCGCTCGACACCCAAAGAGCGCAGCGCCCTCACCGCCCCCATGCTGATCAAGTTCTGGGCGGTGAAGAGCGCCGTCGGAGGTTGGGCGCTTTGCAATAGTGCGGTAACAATTACTTCGGCCTGCTCAACCGTGCGCACATCGCGAATCACGTAGTCCGAAGGCACTTGAACCTCGGCGGTCATCATCGCGTCGAGATAACCGTCATAGCGATCCTCAGCCGTGGGCAAAGCTGCCACACCACCGATGAAAGCTATTCGCCGATGACCTAATTCAAGTAGGTGCCGCACGGCACTTTCCGAGGCACCGCGGTTGTCCGTCACGATGACGTCGCCATCGACACCTCGAGGTGCACGGTCGACGAATGCCATCGCCAGACCCGAGCGCATTTCATTCGCGAGGTATCCCTGCTCAAGGGCCGTTGGCGCGAGGATCAGCCCATCAACGCGCCTCGATGAAAGTGCCTCGACTATCTGCTGCTCTTGGCTGTGGTCTTCGTCCAAGCTCGCAGCGAACACCGCCACCCCGCGCTGCACGGCCACCTCTTCGACTCCTCGCAAAATTGCGGCAAAGAACGGGTTCGAGACATCTTCAAGGACGAGGCCGATGGTGGCCGTACGCTGCCCGGCCCGCCTCAGGTTGGCGGCGGTCAGGTTCGGGCGAAAATCTAGTTGGGTGGCCGCCCGCTCAACCTTGCGCACCAACTCCGAGGACACGCCGGGCTCCCGGTTGATGACCCGGGAGACCGTTTTCAGGCTGACCCCAGCCAGGGCCGCGACTTCGCGCATGGTGGACCGCGGCCGGTGGCCGGTAGGGCCATCGGGCGGTGGCTGGGGGCTAGATAACGTTGTCATTACGAATCCGGAGTATTGCAGATATCGCCTTGACAGTGAAGTGGTTGGGCACTAGAAATATCAGACAACGTTGTCACCTAAGGCGGTGGCAACTTGATAAAAGACACCTGCTTGCGGCCCGGCTGCGAATTTTGCCGGTGCCTAACTTCGGTGAAGATGCCATAACGGTTAGGCACCAGTACGGTTCCAAGGTCTAGCGGTGGTCCCCTCGGACCACTAAAAAAGGGACGTGACCAAGTGTTACATCCACCTCAATCCCCCTTCGAAGGGAAACAAATGACTAACCGCATCACACGCGGACGTACGTTTGCGGCAATCGCTGCCGTGGGCGCACTTTCGGTGACCTTGGCGGCCTGCAGTTCGGGCACCACGGCCACCACTGAATCCGCAGCACCAGCAGCCTCCGAAGCAGCGGCACCTGCCGCATCGGAAGCCGCACCCGTAGCAGCCACAGTCGCTGTCTCGCTCATCACCAAGGACTCAACCAACCCGTTCTTCGTCGCCATGCAAGAAGGCGCCAAGGCCGCGGCTGCAGCAGCCGGTGTTGACCTGACCGTCGGTTCAGGCAAGGAAGAGGGCGACGATGCGGGCCAGATCGCCCTCATTGAGAACGCCATCGCCCAAGGCCAAGCCGGTATCCTGATCACCCCGATGTCGGTAAACGTCAACGAAGCCATCAAGAAGGCTCGCGACGCCGGCCTCTATGTGATTGCTCTTGACACCCCAACCGATCCACCGGACGTCGTTGACATCACTTTCGCAACGGACAACTGCCTCGCTGGTGAGGCAATTGGCCAGTGGACCGCAGGCAAGCTCAATGGCGCAAAGGCCATCATTGCTCGCCTCGTGATCTTCAACGATCGCATGGTGTCGGTTGACTACTGCCGCGACAATGGCTTCCTAAAGGGCCTTGGCGTCGACATCGTTGACCCGACGATCATGGGTGACGAGCCCACCTCGGGCAAGTACACCACCGGTGCCGGTGGCGAGTACGAAATCGTCTGCCTCGAAGCAACGGGCGCCAATGAAGAAGGCGGCCGCAAGGGCATGGAGACCTGCCTGTCGAAGAACCCAGACATCAACGTCGTCTACACGATCAACGAGCCAACAGCATTCGGTGCCGATGCGGCACTTAAGGCAGCTGGCAAGACGGTCGGCAAGGATGTCTTCGTTGTCTCGGTTGACGGTGGTCTCGCAGGTGTTGAGGCTGTCAAGGCCGGCAGCATCCAGGCCACCTCGCAGCAGTACCCGCTGCGGATGGCTTCCCTTGGTGTCGAAGCCATTAAGGCAATTGCCGATGGTGGGGCTCCCCCGGCGAACACGTCAGCAAATGGCGAGTTCTTCGACACCGGTGTGACCCTTTGCACCGAAGATCCTCAGGACACCGTTACCGCGGCTCCTCAGGAGAACGCGCAGTACTGCATCGACAACGCCTGGGGCTAAACCCCCTTGTCCGTGCAAGCGGATAAGCGTTGACGCGGGGGGCAGCAATCTTCGGATTGCTGCCCCCCGTTACGCAACTTGCAGATAATCTCTTGCCAAGACCAGATCCCCTGAACAAAGCCTGACGCTGAGCACCGTCCGGCAGCTACGTTGGAGGCCCCACGTTGAGTGATCCAGCAGGCGGCACTATTGACCTAGCCGAGGAGTTCCTCGGCCGCCGCACCCCCATGCAACGCATTCAGGTCACGCTGCACCGCTACCCATACCTAAGCCCGCTGATCGTGCTTATCGTCGCCCTCGTAATTTTCGCACTGATCAATCCCAAGTTCATTCTGCCGGGCAACTTGTCCTTCATCACCCAACAGACCGTTGTCATCGGCACCTTGGCCATTGCTCAAACCCTGATCATCTTGACCGCGGGAATCGACCTATCTATCGGAGCCATCATGGTCTTCGGTCAGATGGTGATGGCTAACCTCGCGCTGACTGCCGCATCCAACGCCACCAACTTCGGGCTCCCCCCGTGGCTTGCGATCACGATAGGTATTTGTGCTTCTATTTTGGCGGGGGCGATCAATGGCTTCTTAATTGTGAAATTAAGTCTGCCGCCATTCATTGTCACCTTGGGCACCTTGAGTGTGTTCACCGCATTAACGCTCATCTTGTTCAAGGCCCGCACCATCCAGGGGCCCGAAATGCCAGATCTGCTAAAGGTCATGGGGGTCGCGATCAAGATCGGGTCCTTCCAACTCATGGTCGGCGTGATTGTGATGCTCGTGCTGTTCGCGGTGTTCACGTACGTGTTGCGCATGACTTCTTGGGGCACGCACATCTATGCGGTTGGTGATGACCCCCAAGCCGCCGAACTCTCCGGCATCTCGACCAAGCGGGTGCTTTTCAGCGTCTACGTTGTTGCCGGCTTCATCACCGGTATCGGCGCTTGGATCTATATCGGACGCACCGGTGCGGCCAGCCCAAATGCCGACCCCAGCATCAACCTCGACACCATCACCGCCGTCGTAATCGGCGGCACCTCGCTATTTGGTGGCCGCGGCACCCTAATCGGCTCACTGCTCGGTGCCTTCATCGTCGTCGTCGTTGAAAACGGTTTGGCCCTAGCCGGCCTTGACCAGGCATACCGCGTCCTGGCAATCGGCATCCTTGTCATTGCCGCAGTCGCCCTTGATCAATGGATTCGAAAGGTGCGCGCATGAGCACTCAAGCCCTGGCCCTTGAACCACTGCTTACTTGCCGCGGACTGGTTAAGTCATTCGGTCGCGTCATCGGCCTCAATGGAGCCGACCTAGATCTTTATCCTGGCGAGGTGCTGGCGGTGGTCGGCGACAACGGTGCCGGCAAGAGCACGTTGATCAAGTGCGTAGCTGGGGCTTTGATTCCAGACACCGGTGACATCACGCTAAATGGTGAGCGACGCGAGTTCAAGCGCACCCAAGACGCCCGCCTCCAGGGGATCGAGACCGTCTTCCAGACCCTCGCGGTTTCACCGGCACTTGATATCGCCAGCAATTTGTATCTCGGCCGCGAACTGCGTAAGCCCGGGGTAATCGGAAAAGTATTTCGCATGCTCGACAAGAAGCGCATGCGCACCGAAGCCAGCCAGCATCTTCAAGATCTCGGCATCGGCACCGTCCAGAGCATCACCCAAACCGTGGAGACGTTATCCGGCGGGCAGCGCCAGGCGGTCGCTGTCGCCCGCGCGGCCGTCTTCGGCAGCAAGCTGATAATTCTCGATGAGCCCACCGCAGCTCTCGGGGTTCGCGAATCTGCCCGCGTACTGCAATTGATCAAGGACCTCCGCGATCGCGGCATGCCCGTCGTCTTGATCAGTCACAACATGCCTCAGGTTTTCGAGGTTGCCGACCGCATCCACGTGCAACGCCTCGGACGACGCGCCGCCGTTGTCACTCCGCAAACTCACACCATGAACGATGTGGTGGCGATCATGACCGGTGCAATGACAGTGGACGAAAAAGATCAGGCCCTCGGCCCGGTGCGGTCAGCCAACTAACTGCACGGCGGCGCTGCAGCCGCTGCTCAAGGAAACTTGCACCGCCTCAACGGCCGCTAGGGAGCGCACCCCATCCCAGCCGGTGACTAGCGGAGTTGCACCCTCATGCACCGCTCGGTCAAATGCGCGCACCGTGGTGACATAAAGATCATCGCGCGGACCGACTTCGATGTCAGTAACCTGATGGTCCCTGAAGAGTTGGACCTCACCGATCGGGTCACCCGTCATGCACCCGCTGGAACGAATTGCCCCTTGCGTACCAAGGATTTCCAGCCATGTTGGCAGGTGGTAGTTATCGTACGAATCATGGGTTTGGACGATGACTTCGTCGGTCCAGTTCACCACTGTCATAAGTGACTGAGCGACGACCGCACCAGTGCGTTCGGCCGCATAAACCCGAAGTGCTTGGCCGCCGATCAAGGCGCGAACCGCGGCCATGTCGTGGACGAATACGTCGTAGGCCACGCCGCCGCCGATTGGGTCATCAACACGCCAGCCCTGCAGATGCTGGGGCAGGCCCACCGAGTGATTAACGTGGATGGCGCGTACCTGCCCGATGGCTCCATCGGCCACTAAAGTCCTCATGATCCGATGGGTTGGTGAGGCAGGCAGGTGATGATTCGTGGCCATCACTACACCTGCTCGCTCGCACGCCTCCACCATCGCTCTCGCGTCGGCCACCGTTAACGCTAAGGGCTTTTCGGCAAGTACATGTTTACCGGCCGCAGCGGCGGCCACCACCTGGTCATGGTGCTTTTCATTCGTTGAGCTCACGTACACCGCGTCGACGTCTGCACGATTGAGTAACTCGTCAACACTGGTAGTCCAAGAATTGATTTCGTGGGTCGCCGCGTACGCAGCAGCCCAATCCCGCGAACCAGATTGCACGGCGGTGATGGTGTCGCCCACCTCATTGATGGCGGGGATCAAGCGGGTCGCGGCAATATCACTGGCACCGATAAGTGCCCAACGCAGGGGTGGTGTCATACGAACATTCTGGCACGGAACAATCACTGTGACAGCACAACGAGTGCATTATCGAGCACTCTATGAAATCCCCAGCGGAGGTCACCAATGGATGTCATCGCATATGCCACTTCGGCACCTAAGGCCCCGCTGGAGCCATTCGTGTTTAGTCAACGCGAAGTCGGCCCGCACGACATTTTGATCGACATCAAATTCGCCGGTATCTGCCACTCCGATATCCATCAAGCCCGCGAGGACTGGGGATCGGCCATTTTCCCGATGGTGCCCGGGCATGAAATCGCAGGTGTGGTGAGCGCGGTCGGCAGCGCAGTGACGAAGTTCAAGGTTGGCGATCACGCCGGGGTCGGCTGCTTCGTTGATACCTGTCGCGTTTGCGCGAATTGCCTGGCTGGGTTGGAGCAGTACTGCCTAGGTCACATGGTGTTGACCTATAACGGTGTTGAGGCTGACATGCAGACACCCACCTATGGCGGCTACTCCACCCACATCGTCATCGATGAGGGCTACGCCCTGACCATCCCGCCAGGCTTGCCCCTTGACATCGCCGCTCCCCTCCTTTGCGCGGGAATCACCTTGTATTCACCACTTCGCTATTGGCAGGCCGGGCCCGGCACCCGGGTAGGCATCATGGGGCTGGGTGGCCTCGGGCACATGGGGGTGAAGATCGCACATGCAATGGGCGCTGAAGTCACGTTGATTAGTCACTCGCCGGGCAAGGAGGAAGACGCTAGGCGCCTTGGAGCAGACAATTTCATCCTGTCGAGCGACACAAAAGCGATGAAGGCCGCCCGCAATTCCCTCGATTTGGTTATCAATACCGTTTCGGCAGATATCGAGCTCGACCACTACCTCGCCCTGATCAAGTTGCAGGGCACCATGTGTGTTGTCGGGCTCCCGGAGAAGCCCCTGTCGATCGGCGCCTTCGCCCTCACGGGCCAACGTAGATCCATTGCCGGTTCAAATATCGGCGGTATCGCCGAAAATCAGGAGATGCTTAACTTCTGCGCCGAACACGGTTTCGGCAGCGATATCGAGGTTATTGCGGTGCAACAGGTTAACGAGGCCTGGGAGCGAGTACTAAAGAGTGATGTGCGCTACCGGTTCGTGATCGATACCGAGTCACTCAACGCTTGATGGGCCGGGTCAGGCAGGTTGGCCCGCCCTCACCCTTGTTTATTTCACTTGCTTCATACAGATGCACTTCGACCCCGCGCCGCCGCAGCAGCTCGGCGGTGGCGTCATTTCCGGTAGTCATCACGACGACACCCGGTGCAATCGCCAACACATTGCATCCAAGTGTTGCGTAATCCGCCTCGGGCAGGCTGAGAATCTCAATACCGCGTTGCTGCAGGGCCTGCATCAAGGCCACCGGCGCCAGCCGCTCATAGACAAGTACCAGATCTTGCCTTATCGCCGAAATGACCGACATCAGATGTAGGCAGAACTCCGGGCCTAGGTCATGGGGGAGATCGAACACTTCAACCCCGACCCCATCAGCCGCCAGCATCGGCCGAAGTTGGTCAATCCCGGCCGCATTAGTGCGATACGAACGTCCCATTGCTAACGTATTTTCATCAAGCCAGTACATGTCACCACCATCAGCGGTGGCAGCACCGGTGAGCTTGCCGACCACGGGCACCCCTAGGGCGTGCAGATCGGCGGTCATGAGCGGGGGCTCACCGGCGCGCACCGCTTTTGCTCCGCGGAGCTCGATTACCCCCGAGGGAATAACGAATGCTGGGTCATAGGCGAAAATGGCATCGGGCATATCGTCAACCGGTGCCAGCTCCGCAACTTCGCACCCAAGTTTGCGCAGCAGGGCGACGAAATCTCGATGCTGTTGCAGGAGCAGCTCGCCGTCGATCGGCTGCTCCCAATGCGCCACCGCATAGTCACCGCGCAGCGAAGGTGCTCGAACCGCCACGCGGGTGAGCGGCGCCACCATCGAACGCACCCCGTAATCGCTCATGCCCTCCTACTTTCCAAGATTCCGGTAAGCCGCAGCCGATTGTGCCGCAAGATTGCGATATAGATGGCGTTACCTGAGATGACAATAAGAGCAAATGCCAAGGTGAGCCACCATGGGTTGAAGAAGATGAGCGGTAGCCAGACCAACAGGGTTAGCCAGTGCACCCACTCGGCCCTGCGCACCTCAACGAGGTAGGCACCCAGATCCTCAATCGTCAAGCCAGGCAGTGTCTTCTTGCTTTGCCCACCGAATACCGAGCCGAGCTCTGGCAAAGTTCGAGCCAATCTCGTGACTCCGATCCTGCGATACCTCGTTCGCGTATCGAATCGATTGAATCTCAGCGGGCCGACATCTCGTTGCAGCCAGGTGTTCGGCCAGCGCGGGGCAACGGCCCCGATCATGATCGCAAGTGCAATCACCACCACGGCGGAGGCGGCGATATGCAACAACAGATCATTGACACTCACACGCGTTTGCCTAGCGCGTCTGTCAGCCGCGCCAGCGCCGGGCTGATCGAACCCTTCGGCACCTTGACGTGCACGATCGCTAATTCGTCGTGGGCAAAAGCCTCGGCCAGCGCCGACGCGAGTTCGTCTTCGGTTGTCACGACCCAACCCTTGCCCACCCCGAAAACGTCTACGAGTTTTTCCACAGCTAGCGGCGCGATGTCATTGAAGGGGCCGTCGCGCATCGGCCGTTGGGTGCCGTAGCCGGAGTTGTCCATCACGATAATGATCGGGTGCACTCCATTAAACGCGCACCACCCAGACTCGATACCGCTCATGGCAAATGCGCCATCACCGAGCAATACCACCGGCCGGTGTTCCGGGTCGGCCTTGCCGGCGCCCAGCGCAGCCGGTACCGCATAACCCATCGTCGCGTAATACGCACTGGATAAAGACCAAGCTGGCACCGGCAACTCAACCGAGGCGAAAAGGCAATCACCGGGGTCGACGATGAAACCGTGACGGTTGTCCAGGTGTGAGGCCACCGCGCCAATCAACCGCTCGACATGGATGGGCACGGCGCCGGCGGGAGTGAACTCCGGGACCACATGCTCGGCCGGTAGCAAAGCATCCCTACCTTCGGCGACCGCACTTTGCAGGGCGGGCAGGAATGCGGCCAATGGCACATCTTGGTAGGTGCGCAGGCCAACGGTGACGTCGGTGTCGGTGCACGCGATCAAGTGAGTGGGTGAAATGTGGGCGGTGAAGCCACCGAAGTTCAGATCCGTTGGCAGCACTCCCAGACTCAAGAGCACATCCGCACCCTCAACTACATCAACGACAGCGCTCGGACTCACGGCACCTTGATAAACACCAAGTGCTAGCGGATGGCGCTCGGGAAAGACACCTTTTGACATCGAACTGGTCGCCACCGGCAGCCCAAGGTGCTCAGCCAACCCAAGGAGTGGAACGGCCAGCGACCTGCGGGCAACCATCACTCCAGCCTGAATAACCGCGGAGTTCGCCGAGCGCAGCATCGCGACAACATCGGCGACCGCTGCCGCCAACTTTGCTTCGTTAACCGATTGCGGTTGGAGCTCAATCGGATCAGGTGATGAGCCGATGACAACGTCAACATGGTCCCGTGGAATCTCCAAGTAGCCGGGCCGCTGGGTGGCGAGCATGGTGGCAATAACCCGATCGATTTCGGCCGCCGCAATAACCGAGTTATCCAAGACCGCCTGCGCCACCGTCAAATCCCGGAAGACTTTAAGTTGCGTGTCGAAGTCTTTGATGCGGTGGTGCAACATCGCGCCATTAGCACGCTCCGCAAGTCCAGGTGCACCGGACACAACGAGTAGTGGCACTTGCTCGGCCCAGGCATTGGCGACCGCGTTAGCCAGCTTCAGCCCACCGACGCTGTAGGTGCAGCCGACAACACCTAACCCGCGCAGTCGCGCATACGCATCCGCGGCAAAACCCGAACCCTGTTCGTCCGCGGTGACGAGCATTGGCAGCCCAGCGTCCGCCAAAGCCCCAAACAGGCGAAGGGCATAGTCACCAACGATGCCGAACCCGACGGCTACTCCGTGCTCGTTCAGGCGCCGGACCAGGTGCGCTGGGATCGTGGTCTGACCACCGGCGGTGCCCATTTTGGGATCAGCCACGTCAGCCCCTTCAGTTAGCCGTAGGTGGAATTCGAAAGTGGCGGCGAGGGAGGGATTTGAACCCCCGGAAGGTTGCCCTTCGGGCGCTTTCAAGGCGCCTGCATTCGGCCGCTCTGCCACCTCGCCAGGTGCCTACATACCGTAGTGCACACCGGTCATGGGCACGAAAATGTCCACGTCATCAATCCAGACCCGTAGAGTCGCCGAAACCGTGACGGCCCGGTGGCAATGGCCGCCGCTTCGGCGATCGGCCCCGATCCCGTGCAGATGCAGGCCCGGGATCACCACCTGATCACTTACATCGGGAAACCTAAAGCCAACCAATGTTCCAGACCACGTATCGAACGGGAACTGCACCTCGTGGTCTAAGACTTCGATGAGCGGACGGTACGGGCGCTGTTGGCGTGGCTCACTGCGCAGGACAACGCCGGTGAAAGTCCCATCAACTCGTACCGCCGCCACCGCATGATGATCGTGCTGCCCGGCGGCCTTTAGGATCTCGTCGATCAAGGTGGTCAAGCCGGTGAAATCGGTGCCTGCCGCAACACTTTTGCTGACCTCCGTGCCACCGAGGGCAACCACTGAGAACGGCAGGCCAAGAGCCGGCTCCGCAAGCACCGGGATGCCATCAACCGGTACCCGCCAAACGGTGTCGTCAAATGCGACTATCTCGCCGTCAACCGCCTCGGCGACCCCAATGCCCAGCACTGCCCCCTCGAAAGCCTGTGCCACCGTCGTCGCCGACTCATAGTGGCCCTCGAAAAGGTCCTTGAGGATTTCGGTCTGCTTGATATGGCCCTGCTCAACGTGACCCTGTTCGGTCGCGCTGATTTCCGGGCCCGCCCGGGTTACCGCCGCGGCCAGAGCAGCATCAAACATGGCGATAACGTTAGCGCTCACCTACAGTTCGCTGTCGAAAGGCCGCCATGCGTTTGCACCGTGTCATCTCCCCAGATCTACCGCTACTTGTTGTTGCGCTCGAGGAGGAGGCAACCCACCTGCACATCACCGAATTACCAGTTCTGGTAACAGGCGCCGGCAAAGTCAATGCTGCGGTAGCAGTCGCCACCATTCTCGGTGAATTCTCGCCGAGTGCCCTGATCAACCTCGGCACCGCTGGCGCTTTGCGTGCTGGGCTTTCGGGAACCAATGTGATCTCCCGGGTGACCCAACATGACCTTGATGATGCCGAACTCTTCGAACTGACCGGGTTGCATTTCGGTGCGCCCATCGAATTCGGCGGTGCCGGTCCGACTCTGACGACGGGCGACGATTTTGTGTCCGATGCCACCACCCGCAATCGGTTGGCCCAGCAAGCTGACTTGGTCGACATGGAGGGCTATGCGATCGCTCACGCCGCGGCAGTCGCCGGAGTGCCGCTGACAATCGTCAAACAGGTTAGTGATCAAGCCGGCGAGAGCGCCGCCAAGTCGTGGAGTGAGTCAGTTGACGAATGCTCTGCGCAACTTGGTGCTTGGGTGCGCGCGAATGTGTTGCAATAGCCGTTGCTATTCAGCAGCTTCAATCGGCACAACCGCACCCCGTGGCGAATTGCGGCGGTCCATCAGCAGCCCCACCACGGCAAGGACGAGTGAGACCGCCACCACCGTCGTGACAATTTCAGCGACCGAGTTATGCCGCCAGAAGGCGACAATGCCGACAAGCACCAGCAGCGCCACCCATACCGTCAAAACCGCACGACGATCTTGGGCGGCGAGCCGGGCATAGAGCAATACCTGAACCAACGCGAATGCCGAGCCTTCTAAGGCAAAGAGCCAAGCCTCCGAGCCGAGTTCAACATATTGCGCACCGCCCAGAACCCGCATTACGAATGCACCGAACGCGAAACTGAATCCGGTGACAAAAACACCAAGGGCCGCGGTCAGCCCGGTTGCAATGAGCACCGCACGCTTTGAATCACCGGCGGTCATCTTCGGGAACAAAACGATGATGATGGCATTCGGCAGGAAGAATGCGATCTTGGCCAGCAGCACCCCGACGGAGTACTCACCTGATTGATCCTCGGTCAAGAAAATGCGGGCGAGTAGGACGTCAACGTTGGTGAGGGTAAATAGCACGAGTAGGGCATGGGCGATGTGACCAAATTCGGCGGCGCCGCTCCTGTCTAAAGTTCCGGCCCAAGTTTTCGGACAGATTAATAGGTAACTAATGACGGCACCGACCGCGCAGCCGACCAGTAGGCCGGCACTGACACCGATCACACTGCGAAATGCCAGCACGAAAACGATGCCGACAAACGCTCGGCCAAAACCATTGGCCAAGAAACCAATGGAGAACCGAAGGTGCTCCTCGCGGCCTTGTGCTATCCCAAGGGAAGCCGTGCCGAGCACCACGAAGCCAAGGGACGCGAGCCCCATAGCCACCGCGGCATAGGGAATGGCGAAGACCAAACTAAGTGGCCAGGCCGCCAGTAGACCCGCCAAGATGATGGACACCCCGACATAAATGGCGAGCCGAATCGCTTGGCCTTCTACTTCGGCACGATTGCCCGTGGCGACCGACACCCGCCGGGCGGTCAATGCCTGAACCGCGATCGACAGCGTCGAGATGATGATCAAGATGCCGAGCAGGGCACCGTAGGCGCCAAAGTCGGCCGGGGTGAGTATCCGGGCCGCCACAATGGACAGCAGGTAGGCGGCACCATTGCCGATCAAGGTGGCCGCTCCCACGAACACCAAGCCCTTGGCTAGGGTCCGCCGGGTTTGCTCACTCACGCGTAGACCCTACTTCCCTCCTAATGAAGCGCCCGGCTCACCAGTCGATATCGAGATAAAATCGGAATCACTTCACCTTGTTTAAGTGCCGGGCTGGCTATAGCCTTCAGGCTTCACCGGTAAATCTAGGGGACAATGTGACCGACGCACATTTGGATATCCGGCAGGTCACCAAGACATTTCCAACACCTGAGGGTGGGGTGGTGGTCGCCCTCGACAGCGTCGATCTGGCTATCGCCGAAGGAGAGTTCTTCGTAATGCTCGGCCCTTCGGGCTGCGGCAAGACGTCGCTACTGCGGTGCATCGCCGGGTTGGAATACCCAGACAGCGGTGAGATTCTGCTCGACGGCTCCCGCATTGACGACATCCCGGCCTATGCCCGGCCAGTCAACACCGTCTTTCAGTCGTACGCACTGTTCCCACATATGTCAGTGGCTCAGAATGTCGCATTCGGGTTGGAGATGGAGCGGTTACCCAAGAACGAGATAAAGAGCCGGGTGGCCGCAGCCCTTGAGCAGGTCAAGTTGACCGGGCTAGACCGACGCAAGCCAACCCAGTTATCCGGCGGCCAACAGCAACGAGTCGCGTTAGCCCGCGCACTCGCCAAACAACCAAAAGTGCTCTTGCTCGACGAGCCACTTTCGGCCCTTGACCTAAAGCTGCGGCGCGGCATGCAGGTCGAACTCAAACGTCTGCAGCGCGAGACCGGTATCACCTTCGTATTCGTCACCCACGACCAAGAAGAAGCCATGACGATGGGTGATCGCATTGCTGTCTTCAATGAAGGCAAGATCGTGCAGGTCGGCTCGCCGCAGGAGATTTATCGCAGGCCGGTCAATGGTTTCGTTGCCGACTTCATCGGCGAGACGAATTTGATCAAGGTAACTGTTGGCTCCGGTGGATTTATCTTCCCCGGCGGCGGAGTGCTAGCACGGGAGTTACTCGCCGAGGACTGCGAGGTTCCAGCGGCTGGCGAGTGCTTACTGGCTGTCCGACCCGAGGACTTCGAGTTGGTCGACACCGACGCCGCGGTGGTCGGCGAGGTCGTTGACGTTATCTTCACCGGTGGGTTGATTCGCTTGCATGTGCGAGCAGGTGACCAGGAAATCGTCGCAGCACTGCCATCGCATGGTGTGGTAGTGCCGGCGGTTGGTGACCAAACCCGCCTACGCCCGATTACCAAGGCGGCGCGAACGGTGGGTTCATGAGCAAGGTTCGCGCTCCTAAGAGCCCGGGCCGGCCGGGGCAGGCCTCGTCGTGGCTGGCAACCCCAACACTTGTTTTTCTGATCCTCGTCATCTTGCTGCCACTTTTGATAACCGTGGTCTACTCATTCTTGTCGCAGCCGTCGCTAGGGACCGGCGTTAAATGGGTTTTCTCCACCGATGCCTACCGTCAGATCTTCGTTCAGGAAAAGCTTGATGGCACCACAGCATTTGACACCCGCTACCTAAAAGTGCTTTGGAACTCCTTCTACTACGCCGGTATCGCCACCATCACCACTTTGCTACTCGGGATTCCGGTTGCAATGTGGATTGCGACTCGACCGGTTCGGTTCCGGGCGATGCTGGTACTTGCTGTCACCTTGCCCTTTTGGACGAGTGTGCTAATCCGCACTTACGCGGTGCGCCAGATTCTGGACGAGACCGGGCCAATCGGGGGGTTCCTTAAGATCATTGGCGTCGGCAACAGTTATCAGATTCTCTACACGCCATGGGCCACCATCATCGGCTTGACTTACACCTTCATCCCGTTCATGATCTTGCCGGTCTACGCCAGCGCTGAACGCTTCGACTTTCGCTATGCCGAGGCCGGCTACGACCTAGGTGCCAAGCGCTGGACGGTACTCCGGCGCATCGTGATCCCGGGGATCCGGCCTGGCATCATCGCCGGCATTGCCCTTGTGTTCATCCCCGGCCTTGGCTCATTCCTGCAGCCCGACATGCTCGGCGGCGGTAAGACCAACATGATCGCCAACGTCATCGCAAACAACTTCGGTCAGGCACGAAACTGGCCCTTTGGCTCAGCGCTATCGGTGTTCCTGCTGATATTCACCGTGCTGTTCGTCCTCATGGTTACTACAGGAGTGCGCTCCCGCGGCGATCAGGTGCGGCTGATATGAGCCCTGTAACCACCTCGCGACCTCGCCGACGGCTAGTCAACCTCAGTAACTTCCCGCTATTTCGCGGTACCTCTATCGCGGTACTCGTCGGCATGTACCTGCCGCTCCTATTAGTGGTGTTCTACTCATTCAATCAAAACCGGTTAGCCCAAATCTGGACCGGGTTCTCATTTAAGTGGTACGACTTCGTATTTCACAATGACGACATCTTGCGCGCCTTGAAGAACTCGCTCATCGTTGCGGTCGTCGCCACCATTTTGTCAACCCTGCTCGCACTCGGTGCCGCCCTCGGCATGTTGCGCATGGCCAGGTCTGGACGGGTATTCGCCTGGGGCTTACTGGGCGCCCCGCTCCTCATTCCGGAGATAGTGCTGGCGGTCGGCACCCTCGGGTTCTTCTTGACCATCAAGGTGCCACTTGGGCATGTCGCGCTAATCCTTGCGCACACCGCCTTTTGCATCCCCTTTGCCTTGTTGCCGATCAGGGCGCGCTTGGCCGGCTTGGATGCGGCCCCATTCGAGGCCGCCACCGATCTCGGTGCCAACGAATGGCAGATCCTGCGCCGCATCACCTTGCCGCTGCTGGCGCCCGGGATCTTGGCTGGGGCCTTACTCGCATTCGCTATCTCATTAGACGATTTCATCACCTCGTTTTTCATTGCCGGACCAGGTGCCACCACCTTGCCCGTCTACATCTTCGGCATGATCCGCTCCAATGTGACTCCAGCGGTCAACGCTCTCTCTACCCTTCTGCTGATCTTTTCGGCTACCCTGCTTTTGGCGGTATATCTACTAAACAGAATAAGGAGAAGCGACTAATGATTCGACGATCCAAAGTATCTAGATTGGCGACATCTTCAGCAATCATCGCTGCTGGTGTTTTAGTACTCGCCGCCTGCGGGGGCGAAACAACCACCACGGCACCCTCGGCGGCAGCGCCCTCGGCGGCAGCACCTGCGGCCAGCGAGGCACCGGCCGCATCAGCACTGCCGGCAACCGGCAGCGGTGAACTACACCTGTACAGCTGGACCGATTACATCGATCCGGCGCAGCTTGATGCCTTCACGGCTGAAACGGGTATCCAGGTGATACTCGATACCTATGACTCGAATGAAACAATGCTCGCCAAGATACAGGCGGGTGCGACCGGCTACGACGTACTCGTGCCCAGTGACTACATGGTCGCTCAGATGATCGAACTCGGCCTGTTGGAGAACATTGGCGTCAACACCCTGCCAAATGCCGCCAATATCAAGCCGAACCTCATCGATGTCTACTGGGATCCAGGGCGCAGTTACTCCGCTCCGTACATGTACGGCACCACGGGTATCGGTGTCGACACCACTGACCCAGCGGTTTCGGGCATTGCGTCTTGGAAGGATTACTTCGCCGCCGGTTCGGTAGCGGGCAACTCCCTTGATGTGCTCAAGGATCAGACGGAACTTGTCTCCGCGGCACTTCGTGCCGGCGGCGTTGCTCCGGCCGACCTATGCTCAACCGATAAGGCGCAGTACGCCGCGGCCCAAGAGCTGCTTTCGACTTTCAAGCCGAAGGTGATCGACTCGGACGGTGGCATCGAGCGCATGGTGAAGGGTTCGAGCAAGGCTCGCATGGCCTGGAACGGATCAGTGCACCGCATGACAGTGGAGAATCCGAACATCCAGTTTGTATACCCGTCGGATGGGCTGAATCTTTGGGCTGACAACTTCGTCGTACCAGTTGGTGCGCCGGATCTTGAGAACGCAAAGATCTTCATCAACTGGATGATGGGCCCGGAGCAAGCCGGTGTCGCCAGTAACTTCAGCGGTTACGACAACGGCATCATAGATTCGGATCCGTTCATGAACGATTCACTCAAGACCGACCCGGGCGTTGTTGTGCCGGCCGACAAGGTTGCTTTGATCTCGCCGACGCCGAGCTGCGGTCAAGAGGCCCGCGACCTCTACACCGAGGTCTTCACCTCATGGCAGTCGGGTCAGTAGCAACAGGGCAAGTTGATTGGCCCCGCTAACGCAGGGCAAAGCGAAATGGCCCCGCTAACGCAGGGCAAAGCGAAGGGGTGGATCCGAGAGGATCCACCCCTTCCTCGTGCAATACAGCTTCACCTTAGGGGAACGAGACCTCTGGCACCGTGGCCATCGCCTCGGCCAGCCGAGCATCCGAGAACTCCTCGTCCACCATTTCACCGCGCAGATACTGGTCGTACGCCGGTAGGTCGAAGTGGCCGTGGCCGCACAGTGCCGTCAAGATCACCGTCTCCTCACCGGTCTCCTTGGCTTTCAACGCCTCGCGGATTGCCAAGGCAATCGCATGGGTTGGCTCCGGTGCCGGCACGATGCCCTCGGTGCGGGCGAACTGGATTGCCGCCGCGAAGCATTCGGTCTGGGGTACCGCGACCGCGTCCATCATGCCCAACTCGTAGATATGCGAGATCAGCGGTGACATCCCGTGGTAACGCAGGCCACCGGCATGGATCGGGTCTGGAATGAAGTCGTGGCCCAAGGTGTGCATCTTCATCAACGGCGTCATGCCAGCGGTATCACCGAAGTCATAGCGGTATTCGCCACGAGTCAGTGACGGGCAAGAGGCCGGCTCAGCGGCGACGATGCGCGGTGAAATCTTGCCGGCCATCTTCTCGCGAATGAACGGGAAGGAGAGCCCGCCGAAGTTCGACCCGCCACCGGTGCAACCAACGATCATTGTTGGGGTGTCGCCGGCCATCTGGAGTTGCAGGATTGCTTCCTCTCCGATGATCGTCTGATGCAACAGCACATGGTTAAGGACCGAGCCAAGTGCGTAACGGGTATCGGCATTTGTCGCTGCCACTTCAACGGCTTCGGAGATCGCGATACCCAAGGAGCCGGTCCAGTTACGCGGATCCTGCGCAAGTTGCCGACCGATTTCGGTGACATCAGATGGCGACCGGTGCACCTTCGCACCGAAAGCCTCGATCATCAACCTGCGGTAAGGCTTTGAGTCGTACGAAGCACCTACCTGCCATACCTCGCAGTCCAGGCCATAAAGGGCACAAGCAAATGAGAGCGCGGTGCCCCACTGGCCGGCACCGGTTTCCGTGGTGAGGCGCTTGGTCCCTTCCTTCTTGTTGTAGTACGCCTGCGGCACCGCGGTATTGGGCTTATGCGACCCGGCCGGTGACACCCCTTCGTACTTGTAGTAAATACGTGCCGGTGTACCGAGGGCTTTTTCCAAGCGATGGGCCCGAAACAGCGGCGACGGCCGCCACTGGCGGTAAACATCAAGTACCCCGCCGGGGATTTCGATGTATCGATCCATCGAAACCTCTTGCATGATCAAGTCCATCGGGAACAGCGGTGCTAGGTCATCGGGGCCGACCGGATCCATGCGGCCCGGGTGCAGCGGTGGGGGTGGCGGGGCCGGCAGGTCGGGCATGATGTTGTACCAGGTGGTCGGCATCTGGTCTTCGGACAATACGTACTTATGCTGGCGAACAGTGTCATCCATCTGGTAACCCTTTCTCGTCATCAAGTTGGCCCTAGCCAAGTGATGGGGAGGCTACGCCGATGCCGGCAGGGATGCGACGTGAATCTAAATGTTCGCGTTACCCGGTCTGGGCCACCAGTTCCTCGCGGCGATACCCGGTGTTACTGATGGGGCTGTAGCGCATTTATGTGTTTCTTGAGGTAAATGGGACTAACTGTGGGCCATCCCACAAACCCGTGGCGTGGCGTCCGAAAATCGGTTGCGAGCCTGTTGTGAACAAGGTCCTTCGCCATAGCGTCATCAAGTCGCATGGTTCCAAGCCGGTCCCCCGACCGGCCCCGTGCGGCGTGTTTTTTTGTAGCAACGCGAAGGAGACGTGCATGCACGCCCACCTCAAGAAGCTAACCACCGCGGCACTTGCCGCCGCCTTGATCACCGGGCTGGCCGTGGCCCCATCGGCCTCGGCACTGGCTCCGAACTACTCGGCCGCGGCCCCTGCCACCTTGGCCGTGGTCAACACCGAGATACCGCTGCACCCGGTTGACACCGAGGTACCGACAATGGCCCGCGTGCTCGAGTACCTCGCCGCCATTCCCCAGCTCACGCCCCGGCAGCGCCTTGTCGCCCACGTGGCGGTGCTCCGGAAACGGATCGCAGCCCTGGGCCGAAAGCAGGTTGGTGATGCCTATCGCGCCGGCAGCTCCGGGCCCAATGCTTTCGACTGCTCGGGCCTGACCCGTTACGTCTTCAAGCAGATCACCGGGCGAAGCCTGCCGCACTACTCCGGTGCCCAATACAAAATGGCTAAGAAGGTCTCCCGGAAGAACGCCCAGCCCGGCGACCTCGTTTTCTACCTGCGTGGGAGCGCCCACCATGTCGGCCTGTACCTGGGCAACGGCAAAATGGTGCACGCCGTCGGGCGCGGGCGCAGCGTCCGAGTGCAGTCCATCTTCGGTCCTTGGTACTCCCGCCACTACTCCGGCATGGGCCGCATCCTGCCGGCTTAGGCGCCATGGCAGTCTGCTCCTACCAAGGAGGTGACAAGTGACTGCGCCAACCATCAGCGTCTGCATACCCGCTCGCGACGAAGCTGCGACGATCGGCGCGGTGATTTCACCCCTGCACGAACTAGGTGATCTCATCGACGAGATTCTCGTCGTCGATCATGGCTCGACCGACGACACCGCCGCGGTCGCGAGCCGCGCGGGCGCACGTATTGTCGCGGCCGATCGGGTGCTTTCCAGTTTTGGCCCGACTCTGGGCAAGGGTGATGTGCTCTGGCGCTCCGTGCATGCATCACACGGTGACATCATCGTCTGGCTTGACGGCGACCTTGAGGTAGGTACCGCCGACTACGTGCGCGCCTTGATCGCACCGTTGCTTGCGGACAACAACATCTCTATGGTGCGGGCAACCTACGACCGCACCCTTGCAGGCAAGAGTTCAGCCGGGGGCCGCGTAACTGAACTGACAGCGCGCCCTGCCCTAAAACTCCTGCAACCCCAACTGGCACATATCCGCCAGCCCCTTGGGGGTGAGTACGCAATCCGGCGCACAGTGGCTTCATCCTTGCCCTTCGAGGTTGACTACGGAGTTGAAATCGGACTCTTGATTGACGTAGCGCATGCCTATGGCGTCAATTCAATTCGCCAGGTCGAGTTGGGCCCACGTGTGCACCGCAATCGCACGCTCGCCGAACTCCATGTGCAGGCCGGTGAAGTCCTGCGGGCTATCTTGGCGCGGTCTGGCCATGCGGAGTTAGTGAGTAATGTCCGGCCGGCACTTAATACCTTGGGCATTGCGCCCGGCAGCACCGTGGCCTAACTACGAATCAATATCGTCCACAACATATTTCGCTACGGCAAGTGCACTTGTCCAGGCAGGTGAAACGGCATTGAGCATGTGGGTCGATCGATCGCCATGCTGAAAGACAAAATCCATCTCCAGCCTGCGCGTCGGTAGGTGAAATAGCTGTGCGCGCACCCCTGGGCGGCCCTTTATTTTGAAGTCCGCGGGCACGACGGACGGCACCAGTGCGCGGGCTTGATTGACCAAGTGCTTGCGCGAGTACTTCGGCAGCTCACTGCGCAACAGGCCGGCTACGTCATGATGACTGCTTCGGAAGAAACTTGGATAGGTACGGGCAATGCTCGCTAGTTCGCCGGCAGCAAAGCCAGCAACTCCGCCGTAATCCTCGCGCCAAAGGGCGGGTATCGCGGTCGGGCCGATTTTCGCCTTGCCGTCGACCGTTACGGTCAGATGCACCCCGAGAAACGGATTACGCGGATCCGGCACTGGATACACATGACGCTGCAGGCGCCCGGGCGCCCAGGAGCCGTACCAATAGAGCCCCTTGAACGGGAGCATGCGGTACTCCTCGCCAACCCCGAACCAGTGCGCGACTTTGTCGGCGTATAGGCCGGCCGCATTGATCACGTAGCCGGCGCTAAATCGCTGATCGGTGGTCGTTACGAGTCCCGGCCCGGCCCCGGTTACCTCCGCCCCGAGGAGCACCGAGCCACCACGCTCACGAACCCGCGCGGCTAAGGCCTCTACGACGGCGACCGGGTCGGCCACCGCGGTTGTCGGTGACCACAGCGCCAACCCGTGGGTCTGGGCCAACGGCTCGAGTTCACGCAGTTGGCCTTCATCAATCAACTCAAGTTCAACGCCGTTGGCTTGGCCGCGAGCAAAAAGCTCACGCAGGGCCGGCAGTTCGCCTGCCCCTTGCGCGACGACCACTTTCCCCGTTTCGCGAACGGCAACCCCGCGCTCCGCGCAAAATTCATGCAAAAGTTGATTACCCTGCCGGGTCAGTTGGGCCTTCAGGGAATCGGGGGCATAGTAGAAACCTGCATGCAGCACGCCGCTATTGCGCCCGGATGCATGTGCGGCCAGCCGATCTTCTTTCTCCAACACGACAACCTTGGCGCTTGGGTGCCGTGCTAACCAGGCATCGGCGAGGGCCAACCCCACGATTCCGCCGCCGATGACAACCGCATCTGCCGTCGTCGAGTTGCTCATGCCAGTTGCCAAGTGACGCTCACTCGCAGGCCACCACTCTCATCTCGCGCGGCGACCGCATCGCCCCCATGGGCGCGAGCCGCCTCGCGCACTAGCGCTAAGCCCAGCCCGCTGCCACCCGCGACCCCAGTTGCACCGCGGGTGAAGCGCTCAAATATCAATTCGTGCTCATCCGCGCCGACACCTGGCCCATCGTCGGTGACAACCAGTTTGGCGTACCCGCCCTCAACTCCAACTCCAACCGATATCACTGACCTCGCATAATTCATCGCATTGCCAAGGAGTTCATCTATCACCCGAGCAGTCACGCCCGGGCCCGCAAGGATCCGCGCACTATCGACCGTGGCGATCTGCAACGTAAGGCCGCGCTCATCGGCTAAGTAGGACGCCGCCTCCACCCTTGCTCGAGCCGTCGCGGAAAGATCCACGACCTGCTCCCCACTATTACCTGCATCACTGCGGGCTAGGGCAAGTACTTGGTCAATTCGCCGAGCGAGCCGATCAACCTCAGCGGTTGCTGCCTGAGCTTGCTCCTGAACCGCGGCCTCCGTGCTGATGTCCTCAATCGCCTCCAGCCTTAGTCGGACGCCGGTAAGCGGAGTGCGCAGATGGTGTGAGGCGTCGGCTGCGACTCGCTGGGTTCGATGAACAATCCCGCCTAGTTTTTCTGCAGTTTCATTCAGGGCATGACCGACCGCGCGGACTTCATCAGGGCCGTTGGTCTCCGACGCTCGAAGGGCTAGATCATCAGGCAGGGCCTTGGCCACCGCAGCAACCGCAAGTAGCGGAGCAGCGATAGACCGTGCGAGCAACCAGGCAACTAGTGCTGCAGCGATCACCACGGCGCCGACGAAAGCCAAGAGCCACAACTGGGTCTCACGGATCTGTGCATCCACCTGGGTCTCCGGAAGCGACAGCCGAACCGCAGCAACAATCTCGTAGTTCTGGATTATTGGCGCTGCGACATAGCGCAGATCTGCGCCGATAGTTTGCGAGTATCGAACATCGGAAGCCACAGATCCGGTCAGCGCGGAGTCAATTTCAAGGCGGTCAAATATTCGGTCAAGTGAGGTGTTGTCACTATCGGCCAGCAGGCTGCGATCCGGATCCACCACGACCACCCGCGCGCCGGTTTCACGTGCGGTCGCCTCAGCTGTTGCCGCCCAATCAAAATACGGCTCCGATGACATCTTTGAAGCGGTGGCCAAGGTATCGACCTCGAGTCCGGAAACAAATGCCGACCGCTGATCATTTGCAACAAGTAGGGCCATCGGAATCGCGAGTGCAACCGAAACAACCGCAACCAACAGC
>CAJBZP010000124.1 GCA_903960135.1 uncultured Actinomycetes bacterium
GACGACACTGGCGACGACACTGGCAACGACAACGGCGGTGGCGAAGACACTGGCGACGACACTGGCAACGACACTGGCAACGACAACGGCGGCGGCGGCGACACTGGCGAAGACACTGGCGACGACACTGGCAACGACACTGGCAACGACAACGGCGGCGGCGACGACACTGGCGACGACACTGGCGACGACACTGGAAACGGCGACGAAGCCGCAGAAGAAGAGGAGTAGCGCGCGCCGGGGACAACCGGCGGTAGGCAGACATGGCCACGTCAGCCGGCTCGCACCTGCTGTCTAGGCTTGGCTATATGACTCAGGCAGCAGTTCCCACCGCACCAACAGGTGCGCCTAGTACGCCGGCTACCCGAATTGCCTATCAAGGAGAGCCCGGGTCTAACTCCGACGCTGCCTGCCGGGTTGTCTATTCCGAACTCGAGGCGGTGCCCTGCGCGACCTTTGAGGACGTCTTTGCGGTGATGGCCGAGGGCGGGGCTGACCTTGCCATGATCCCCGTCGAAAACTCCATCGCTGGCCGGGTCGCCGACATCCATCACCTCCTGCCCGAATCAGACCTGCACATCATCGGCGAGTACTTCATGCCGATTCACTTCCAACTCATGACCGTGCCCGGTGCCAGCTTGGCGGACATCAGCATTGTCCGCAGTCATGCCCATGCGCTCGGTCAATGTCGCCGACTTATTCGCGAGCATGGCTGGCGCGCCATCGTTGCCGATGACACAGCCGGCGCCGCACGCGAGGTGGCCGAGGCCGGTGACCCGAAGGTCGCTGCGCTTGCACCGCGACTGGCCGCTGACCTCTACGGGTTGAGCATCTTGGCAACCGACGTCGAAGATGAGCACAACAACACCACCCGGTTTCTCACACTCGCGCGCCAGAAAACCGTTCCTGCCCCAGGAGCTGGTCCAGTCATCACGAGTTTCGTCTTCCGGGTGCGCAACGTGCCAGCCGCTCTCTACAAAGCAATGGGCGGATTTGCCACCAACGGCGTCAACATGACCAAGCTGGAAAGTTATCAACTCGGTGGGAGTTTCTCCGCGACGCAGTTCTATGCCGATGTCGAAGGCCATCCCGGTGATCGACCACTTCGATTGGCCTTGGAGGAGCTTGCGTTCTACACCGACTGGGTGCGCATCCTCGGGACTTACCCGGCTAGCTCATTTCGCGCGCAGATCTCCGCCGACTAGCCCGAGCACTAACTCGCGCTGCCCTCAGCAGATGTCGGTTCCGTCCTGCGGAGCAATGTTAGGCAAGGCTTCAATCTGGGCACCCGTCGATCCCATCAAACGCGGCCAGCAGATCGCGAAGTCTGCCAACTCGGCGCCACTCCCATGCTCCGCGAGCCACCCGGCGCTGTGCAAAGACTGCTGCTTGCTCCGCAGGTCGTAAACCCCGAAGTCGAACTGGCGCGGTGACGGCTGTTCAGGGACACTTACTGCGGTCGCAAGCACCTGACCCTTAGAAATCTTCACGGGCTTTACGTTGATGGTTCTTGAGTCCTCGCCCACCGGAATGCTGCGATCGAAGATCCGTTGGAGTGCTGGGCTGAGGGTTCGCAGATGGTCATAGCGCACCAAGAACCCGCAGGGGTGCTGAATGTCGACTAGGTACTGAACGGTCGACCCCGGCCCGTTCATTTGCCCATCACGGTTCTCCCGGTATGCAGCCCCACGAACGAAGTAGCCATCTACGGCGGCACTGACTGTGCCATTCGCACTCGGGTCAGTAAACCGCAGCGCGCCATGCGCTTTGTAGTACTTGGCCGTCTCATTGAGCCGCCCTGGTGGTAACCAGCCATCTAGGGCAGCGACCTGAGCGGGAGCCTGCATGCGAAAATTCCGGCAGCTCGGAGCCTTCCCGCTAGGTAGCCAGGCATCTTTACCGTTCCAAGACCATGTCACCGGCGCTTTCGCCTTAGGGTCGCCCGCGGCCGCCGGTGCCAATGCCAGCACACTCATTGCCACAAGAAGCAACGTGCAGGGGTAGGTGAACAGGCGCACTAGGCCAGACCAGATCGACCCGTTGTCCAAAGCTCCGTTTCGCCACACCATTTCAGACTAGTCGTCGACATAACCCCTGTAAATAGGTCGATTCTGTGCACCGCGCCGCTATCGGGTGGTCAGATCGCCACCACGGGGTTCGATAGCGTCCCGATGCGGTCGATCGTGCAGGCCACGACATCACCTGGCTGCAGGAAGGTCGGCGGATCCATGGCCGCTCCGACACCTTGCGGCGATCCAGTTGATATGACGTCGCCTGGCTCCAAGGTGACACCGGAACTGATATCACTGATGAGAGCTGCAATATTGAAGAGCATGTCCTTGGAGTTGCCATTCTGACGCACGTCACCATTTACCGTCAGTGACAGCTGAAGGGCATGAGGGTCGGTGATCTCATCAGTCGTGACGACCATCGGGCCGAACGGACAGTAAGAGTCTTGGCCCTTGGAGAAGAACCACTGGCCCGAGCGACGCTGATCGCGGGCACTGATGTCGTTGACGATGCTGTAGCCAAAGACGTGGGTCAATGCATCCGCTTCGCTTACATTGCGGGCCTTCTCGCCAATAACCACAGCAAGTTCGCACTCCCAGTCGAGTTGCTGGGTTAGAGCCGCATTGTGCTGAATCGGTTCATTCGGGCCAATGACAGCAGTCCCCGGTTTGCTGAAGAGCACGGGCCGCGTTGGGAGCTCCTTGGCGGTGTCAAGTGTGCGACTGGACTCCTCGACATGTTCGACGTAGTTGAGGCCGACGCCGACGACCTTACCTGGGCGTAGAGGTGCGTGGAGACGAGCATCATCGATCGGGGTGGTTGTGCCGGGCGCCCAATTCGTCGTGGCAGCCGCAGCTCGCACCTGTGCATGCAGCGGCTCACCAGCGGCGATGTAGTCGATGAGTTTCTCCGGGACGACAACCGTTTTCGCGAGCGCGGCACATAAGTCAACTACGGTATCGCCGTTCACGACAAGTCCGATCCGTGGCTTGGCCTGCTCCGCAGTGCTGTAGGTGACAAAACGCATTCGATTTCTCCTGGTATTTGTTGGTGATTTAAAACTCGGTGCTGCCCGCATCGGGATAGACCTGCGGTAGCTCACTAAAGACGATCGGGGGCTGTGGCTGGCGATTCACGTGCAATTGGAAGACGTCGAATCGGTTGTAGTGGCCGATAATGTCGTGCATCTGCTTGAGCTGGATGCACTTGTTCAGGTCGATCTCGGCGTAGACAATCCCCTCATCGTCTATCAGCGGCTCACTGATCAGTCGGCCATCTGGGCCAAAAATGCCACTGAACGCAGCGTTCTTGCGCTCGAGCATTGCTCTGGCATCCTCGTCGTGCGCGACAATATCGACAATCTCCGGTGTGATGGCAGAACAGGAGACCACCGTGAAGACTTTGCCCTCGAAGGAATGTGCTGCGGCGCGAAGCTTAATCGCCTCCACCATGTCGTAGTCGGCAGGTGCAGTGGGCAGGGCGATGTAGTTGGCCGTGTGGACGTTTTCACCTTGAGCCAACAAAGTAAAGCGCGCGAGAGTGTTGGTGTTCTCTCCGCACGCCAATCCGCCGAGTCGGCCGACTGATGTTTCGTATACGCGCAAGGAACTGCCATCGCCATGTGACCAGGTGAGCTTTTCGGCCCAGGTCGGGACTAGCTTTCGGTGCACTCCGAGGACGTCGCCAGCATCGTCAATGAATAAAATGGAGTTGTACAGCGATCCCATGGAATACCGGTCACGTTCATTTATGCCGATTACCACATGTGCACCCGCATCCCGGGCGGCCATTCGCAGGGCATCTACCTCAGGGCCGGGCACATCTACCGCGGCGCGAAAGAGTCTCTCGAACCACGCACTGCCCTGGATCGGGGTCATAGTCCAGTTCCAATAGGGGTATCCCGGCACAAAGACTTCGGGAAACACAACCAACTTGGCCCCGCCGGCGGCAGCCTCCGCGATCAGCCGGCAGGCCTTCTCGATTGTGGCTTCGGTGTCAAGGTAAACAGGTGCGGCCTGGACGGCCGCCGCACGAAACTTGGGATAAGTAATCACCGCCGTCGCACCTTCCTGATCGCCTGAATTCGGCCGAGGTTAGCATTTGGGCAAACAACACTTAGCCGGTGCCGCCGGATAGACAATCCGCAATGCTTTGGTTAAGGGACCTACAACGAGTTGAGGACCAGATGGCAAAGGTCGAGGAAATCGCAGGTCGAGCGCGTGTGCACGACAATGCCGAACTCGAAGATTTTTATGCGCGGCTCGACACCGTTGGTAGCGGAGCCCTGTGGAACGTGGCGAACGAGATCGAGCCCTGGTACCCACAGCCCAAGAGCGTGCCCATGTTCTGGAGCTACCAACGAATGCGGCCGCTAGTGGTGGAGTCTGCCTCGCTCGTGCAAGGCCAAGATGCCGGCCGCCGAGTCATCTACTTGGTTAATGATGGCCGTCGCGATATCGCCGCTGCCGTCGGATTGCTCTACACCGGCATCCAGATCATGAATCCGGGCGAGTCCATGACCGCCCACCGGCATGCGGCTAGCGCACTGCGTTTCGTTATCGAAGGCACCGGTGCCTGGACAATCGTTGACGGCGACCGCCTCCAAGTCGGTCCTAACGACTTTGCCGTCACCCCAAGCGGCACTTGGCACGAGCATGGGAACGAGGCGGATGACAATTACGTCATCTGGCAGGACGGCCTCGACATCCCACTCGTGAACGCCCTCGATGCGAACTTCTACGAGGTGCATCCTGATCTGTATCAGGTACCGGGCAAGGTCAACAACACCTCAATCCTGACCCACGGCAGCGGCATCCTAAAGCCCGCAAACCGCAACTGGGGTAAGCCCTACTCACCCCTTCTCGGGTTCCCGTGGGAACAAACCCGCGATGCCCTTGTGAACCTCAGCAGGGTATCTGACGGCACCGATCATGATGGCGTGATCATGGAGTACGTAAGCCCACACACTGGTGGCTCGGTGATGCCGACCATGGGCGCCCACATGCAGATGCTCAAGCCGGGGTTTGCTGCTAAGGCCCACCGACACACGGGATCCGTCGTCTATCACGTGGCTGAAGGCTTCGGGCACTCAATCATCGATGGCAGACGCTACGACTGGAAGGAGCACGACATCTTCGTCGTTCCGTCATGGTCGTGGCACGAGCATGTTAATGACGACCCAGCTAACCCAGCTTTTTTGTTCTCCTTCAATGATTTCCCGATGATCAACTCGCTGTCACTCTTCAAGGAAATTGAATATGACTCCAATGGTGGTCACCAAGAACTCCTCTGATCAAGTTCTTGAGCGCGGCAACGCCACGTGCCACATTAGTCACGGGACGCTGCAGCCAACCACGTTGAAAAGTTGACACATGTCTCCATTTACCGTCCACTATGGTGCTATGAATCAAGCACCTCCACGTGAAGCCCTGCCCGACCGCCTTCGAGGCATTGCCCTGCTGGGCATCGTGGTCGTCAACGCCGCCTACCTCGGGATTAGCCTTGAAGGGCTCACCCAGGCATCGGTCGAGGGCACCGCGAATCTGATTACCGCCCTGCTCGTGGTCACTTTCGCCCAGGGCAAGTTCTACCTGCTCTTCTCCTTCTTATTCGGCTACAGCGCATCGTTCATTTTGCGCGACAACTCCGCACCGAACCGTCGCCGCTATCTTCGACGCCTAATTGCGCTGTTCCTCTTCGGGCTCGCGCACGCCGTGTTCTTCTTCGTCGGTGACATCCTCATCACCTACTCGATCCTGGGATTGCTCCTGTTCTTCGTCTCCCGAACCTCCGACAAGGTGCTACGCCGGTGGACGATCGCCGCGATCGCGGTCGCCGTCTTCCTTATCCTTTCGATCACCGCGCTTACAGCGGCGTTCCCGGCGGAAGGTTCCAGTTTCGGTGGCCTTGAGAAAGTGATGGCAACCGGCACCTTCACGCAGGTGGCTCTCGCGCGCCTCGAGGCGCTGCCCGTGATTGTGCCCGCCGTGTTTCTTCTGCAGGGTCCGATGGCCTTCGCGGCCTTTACTCTCGGGCTTCGAGCATCACGTCACCACCTGCTGGCCGACCCGGCAGCAAACATCGAGTTTTGGCGTCGCATGGCTAGGTGGGGTTGGGGCATCGGGCTGCCGTTGCAAGTGATCGCTGCGGGATTGCAGGTGAGCGAAATTGCTAGCAGTGACCTGCTTCCACTTGCTGGCGCGGCAGGCTTAGCTCTCGGGTTCATCACCGCACCGCTTTTAACCGCTGGCTACATCGGCAGCATCGCGTTGATCATCGCGCGAAGACCGAATTTCCTTTCGGTCATGGCACCTGCCGGGCGCATGTCACTGACGGTCTACATCGGTGAATCCGCACTGCTGTCCCTAGTCTTCGCCGGCTACGGCCTAGGTTTCTTCGGCCAGTGGGGTGCGCTGCCCGTCGTCCTCACCAGCATCGCGTCGTGGGCCGCCCTATCGATCTTCGCGTGGCTTTGGATGAAGAAATTCACCCAAGGGCCGCTGGAGTTCGTTCTAGCGTTGCTAACCGGAAAACCCCACGGCACAAATTCATCCTCAGGCGCTGGGTGCGCGGCGAAGCAGACCAACTAGTGCCCTCGTCCCGGGTTTCGCGGATCCGGCGCAAACCGGGAGACAATTTCAGGCTACTAATCAACATCTTCTAATCAATAACGGTGCGACGTGGGCCGATTCCCCAGACCACGTAGTTCCACATCCAGTCAGCAACCACACTTACGCGGTTACGTCCGCCGGCAAGGTAGACAACATGCAGGCCCAACCAAGTGAGCCAAGCAGGTGTGCCATGAAGGCGCATGCCACCTGGCATTTCGACAACCGCCCGACGGCGCCCAATGGTTGCCATTTGTCCTTTGTCCTTATAGACGAAGTCCGTTAGTGGCTGCCCCACAAGGCGGGCGCTGATCTGCTTGGCCACGTGGCGTCCCATTTGCAATGCGACCGGGGCGACCATTGGCAGCGGGCGGCCATCGACGCCATCAAGGCTCGCGGTGTCACCAATCACCCATAGCCCTTCGGACAATTCCAGGGTTGGTTGCACGCGCAACCGGTTAGCGCGATCGGCAACACCAAGTGATGTCCAAGTATCAGGGGCCGCAACCCCGGCCGCCCAGATCATGGTGCCGGCCGGCAAGACCTCACCTGATTTCAAGTGGACATCGGACTCATACATCCGGTCCACCGCCGCATCGACAAGCACCACGGCCCCTAGTTCTTCCAATTCTGATTTGGCATGGGCACTTGATTTTTCGGTGAATGACGGCAGCAATCTTGATCCGGCCTCAACGAGGGTAACGTGGCCAAACTCCGCAACGCGGGGGAACTCGTGCTTCATGCTGCGCTGCAACTCGGCGACCGCGCCGGTGACCTCAACCCCGGTGGGCCCACCGCCAACCACGACTACCCGCAGTGCTTCCTTGGGTTTTTGGCCGATGTCAACTTCTTCGTAGGTCAAGAGCAGCCGGCGCCGGATATCCCGGGCCTCTTGGATTGTCTTCATCTGCAAGGCATTTTCGGCGACACCCGCAACACCAAACGTGGCTCCGGTGCTACCTGTTGCCAAGACCAGCTCATCCCACTGGATAACCGTGGCATCGGCGAGCCGGAGGTTCTTCGCGAGTGGGTCAATCCGCACAACTTCACCGCGATGAAAGTCAACCCCGGGGATAGCCGCCCGCACCGGGTAGGCGATGTCGTCCTCGGGCAAGCCACCGGTTGCCACCTGATAAAGCAATGGCGAAAAGGTCTGATACGGATTTCGGTCAATTACCGTGACGTGCACGCCCGGGTTCTTTGCCAGTTCTCGCGCGCAGGTCAGCCCGGCGAACCCTGCGCCGACTACTACAACTTGGTGTGAGCTTGGCATGGGCTAAATCTATTGGCTCGCGGCAAATCTCACCTGTTGGCGGTGAGCTCGAGCCAGCGGTTCTCCAACTCGACCCTGGCCGATTGCAGTTCGAGGAGTTCGAGGTTCAGTTGTGCCACCAGTTCGAAGTTGGTGGCCTGCTCGACCAACTGACCATGAATCTCATGCTCACGCTTATCCAACTTCTCGATCTGGCGCTCAGTTCGGGTGATCGCCTTAGCCGTAACTCGGTCATCAGCGGCTGACGAGCCCGGCTTGGCCGCGGCCGATTTAGGCATCGCCCCGCGCGCACGACGCTGCTCTAGATACTCATCAATGCCTCCCGTTAAGGACGAAAGGCTGCTATCGCCATAAAGGGCGACGAAGTCGTCACATACCCGTTCGAGGAAGTATCGATCATGTGAAATCACCAATAGGGTGCCGGCAAAGCCATCTAGCAAGTCCTCCAATGCCGTCAAAGTTTCAACATCGAAATCATTGGTTGGTTCATCAAGGATCAGGACGTTCGGCCCGTTCATCAACAGCCGCGTCAATTGCAGGCGGCGGCGCTCACCACCTGATAGATCACCGACTTGGGTCCACTGGGCATCGGAGTTAAAGCCGAGGCTCTCACAAAGTTGCGATGCGGATAACTCCCGGCCCTTACCGAGATCAACCCGGGAAGCGATGTGCTCGACGGCTTCGAGAACTCGCCATTTGGGGTTCAACTCTTCGAGGTGCTGCGATAGGTAGGCCACCTTGACCGTGACCCCGGTCTTCAGTGAACCCTCAGACGGGGTCACCTCACCTATTAACATGCGAATCAATGACGTCTTGCCGGCACCATTGGACCCGATGATGCCGATGCGATCCCCCGGGCCGATATTCCAGGTGCAGTGAACAAGTAGCTCAATGGGACCATCAGCATTGCCCTGCCCAACTGTGAGCGAGGCGTCGTTGAGCTCGTAAACCGTTTTGCCGAGCCTCGATCCGGCAAAGGACAAGAGTTCAACGCTGTCGCGCGGGGGCGGCTCATTGCTGATGAGTTCATTTGCGGCTTCGATGCGAAACTTCGGCTTAGTGGTTCGTGCCGGCGCCCCGCGACGCAGCCAAGCAAGTTCTTTGCGCATGAGATTCTGCCGCCGCGCCTCACTGGCAGATGCTTGCCGGAAGCGTTCAGCCTTGGCGAGCACGAATGCCGAGTAGCCACCTTCATACTCCTCTACCGCGCCCCCAACCACCTCCCAGGTGCGATCACATAGCGCATCGAGGAACCAGCGATCATGGGTGACGATCACCACTGCGAGCTTCGTCTGACCTTTTAGATACTCAGCAAGCCATGCGACTACTTCAACGTCGAGGTGGTTGGTCGGCTCATCAAGTAGCAACACATCAAGATCGGCGATCAAGGCCCGCGCCAATTGCACCCGTCGGCGCTCACCACCAGATAGCCGCGCGAAGGTGCGCAGCAGGAGCGACTCATCGAACCCGCCGAGCAGTCCGGTGAGAACTTCGCGGATTCGGGCGCTCGTTGCCCACTCGTGCACGTCCTGGCCGGGCACGATGTAGTGGCCCACGGTTTGGTCCGGATCGACTACCTCGGCTTGGGAGACCAACCCGAGGGCAACATCCGAGCCGATCGTGACCCGGCCGGAGTTCAACGGCTCCAGCCCGGCGAGGGCATGAAGGAGGGTGGTCTTGCCGGCGCCATTGCGGCCTACGACCGCGATCCGCTCGCCGGCGCCAACCCCTAGAGATACCCCGTCCAGGAGGGGCCGCTCACCATATGACTTCGTCGCATTCTCGACACTGATGAGATTTCGGATAGCCATATGGGGCAAGTGTACGGTTTTGCCCATGCGCAGGCCGTGGGCCAAGGCGTCGGCACCCGATCAGGTCGCCACCGCTGCCCCAGAGATGTCGGTACCCGTGATGTACGGCAATGGGCTGCACCTGCCGGTCTACCCGGCCCAAGTGCCGGAGATTCTCGAGACGCTGCGCGCACCTGTACTGCCAGGTAATGCCGGTCTTCCCGACAACGAGGGTGTCTTTTGCGTTGACTGGGCCGGGATCCGCACCCGCATCGCCATGTTGCCGTGGGCGCCCATTCGTTTCGCCGGCACTACGCGGGCCCGCATCCCGGTACCCAGTGATGGTTATCGGTCCGAAGCCGAGGAGTACGTCGGCTTGGCGCTTTCGCTTTTCAATGACAAGGAGACCTACCGGGTTGTTGAGGTTGGTGCCGGTTGGGCACCTTGGGCTGTCATGGGAATCGTGGTGGCGCGAAGGCAAGGCAAGAGAGCATCGGGGATCGCTGTCGAAGCCGACCCGCTGCGCGCCACCTGGTGCATGCAACACGCTGCCGATAACAATGTGGATGCTGAGCTAATTAGCGGAACCCCGACCCAGATAGCCGCAGCACTAGCGGCAAGCACCGCCGAACTGCGGGTAGTGCAGGCCGCCGGCTGGACATCACTTACCACCTTGCGCTTCCCGGTACTTGATGACGGTGACATGGGTGGCGCTGTCAATGAAGCAGTGACACCGGAGATGGACTACCGCGGCGCCCATCTTGAGCACTTTGACGTCCCCACTGTGACCCTGGAGGCGCTCCTACTTGGTGAAGAGTCAACCGATCTCCTCCATGTTGACCTGCAGGGCATGGAGTTGGAAGTGATCGTGCCCGGCACCGATTTGATTGAGTCCAAGGTGCGCTTCATGGCGGTTGGCACTCATAACCGCTATGTCGAAGGTCAATTGCAGGAGCACTTCCTCAAGCGCGAGTGGGCCCTGCTCATGGAGTCGCCATCCACATCATTATTTGATGGGGTGCGCCCGACGCTCACCGGGTTCACCACCCAAGACGGCAACCAGTTGTGGGCCAACTCAAGATTTCGTGATACGCCCCCGGTCATCTATCGCAATCGGCCCTAGCTCAGTACGCGGTCAACTCAACGAAGCGCCCGCGCAACCTCGCGGCAGGCGCGGTACGAATCCAAGTGCATGTCTTCGTCATCTGGCATCGGCCAGGATGACTGCTTCGCCACAACTACCCCGCGCGGCCGATCAACATAAAGGAATTGACCATGTATCCCAATGCCCATGATCACATCTGGGTCTTCACCTGGTTTGTAGCAAAATGATCGGTAGACGCCTTTGGGGAAGAAGTCTTTGAAGTCACCCGCTGCCCACTGCGCCATGTTGCCGTTGTCGTAGGCATCCGCTAGGAACGCCGGGTCGATAACACCCATCCCACCATCACGCATCATCATGCCGAAGCGCGCCATATCGCGCGGGATTACCGATAGCCCTCCCGCAGCGCGCGGTGATCCTTGGCGATCAACTGTGATGTGCGCGGGGGCTTCGGTGCCGATTTCGGACCAGATGTACTTCGACAGGGCCGTCGCAAACGGCATACCGCTAGCCGCCTCGATTACCCAGCCAACAAGATCCGTGGTCGGCGACAGATAGCGAAATGCCTGGCCATGTTCGCCATCCTTCTTGCGGGATGCGATGAAGTCGTGTAGATCCGGAGCCCCGAGGGGCGCCGGATACCAGCCAACCGAGTTGCGGTAGGCAACGATGTCTGGTCCGGGTGAGTAGTCCTCCTCGAATTGGTAGCTCACCGCCATATCGAGCAAATTACGAACAGTGGCACCACCAAATCCACTATCGGAGACCTGGGGCACATAGTCCGTAACCAGCGCTTCAACATCAATCAAGCCCTCTTGCACAAGGGCACCGACCAACATGCCGGTGACAGATTTAGTCACACTGAATATCAAATGCGGCTCGACATCGACTACGCCCGGTGCCAACCATTCGAAAACCAAATTCTCGTCTTGCACCACCGTGAACGAATCAGTATCTGTCGAGTTGAGGAATTCACCAACAGGTTGCCGCCTGTCATGGAAGTCGACGACCAAATCACCGAGTGCGGGGTTTATGTCCTGATACAAGGTGCGCACCACGGCGGCTGGGTCAACCTGCGCCGTCGGGATCAGTTCACGCACATGCCGAAAGGACCAAAAGGCGTGTTCAGGTGCCATCCAGTTATTCAGGGTTGGGCGCGTCATGCAATAAGTATGCTCTGCCAACTGCCGGGAACCGGCGAGTTAGCAGTTCAGATGCACGTGCAGTCAGCAGTAAAAAGCTTCCTGGTTCCCGGTGGTCCCATTGGTCAGGGACACGGGAGATGAATCCCCACCATTGGCACCGGGAAGGATCGTGGCCACGGTAGGTGACGCCCAAGCGAGCGGGGCCTTAGCTTTGCCGTCGACGCCGGCCGCACTGATCTTGGCAACCGACACATTGATAACTGCCTTGGCCTTGGTGGTGCCCTGCCAGCAGGGCGAGCCCTCTTGGCGCTGCTTGGCTTGGGATGTCGAAACTTTCGTACCCGCGGGGGCCGCACTTAATCCAGTGAGCGAGTCGGAGCCAAGAACGATGTTGGTCACGTAGTCCAAATCGCCTTCCCACGGCGCGGTGATCGTGAAACTTACGCCTTGGGTCAATTTCGTTGGGATGGTGAAGGTCACCTGGCCGCCCGACACTTTACTTTGCTCCCCAGCCAGAAAATTCGGTTTACCGGGTGCAACCGTTGTGTCCGACGCGAGCGCCCGCTGCCACCCGATGGTGCAGCCCTCGCATCCGGAGACGAAAATCTTGATCGTTGTCTTGGGCGCCGCCGCAGTGGCAGCGCTCGGGTAGCCGGCTACGGCGACCAAGGCGAGCAGCGAACCCACAACCACCGTGCGTATTTTCACTTTCCCTCCAAGGCTTGCATTTGCCAGCAACTTAAACGCGACGCCGGCACACCACAGGTGAACGATCGGTTAATCCCAATCTGCCGACGCTAGCCTCGCACAGGATGCGGGTTTTCTCTTGTGCGCCCTATAGGGCTGGCTCATGTTCAATTTTCCGCAATAGTACACACGTTTGAAGTGGATTCCGTCTCACCATGTTGCACCGCACCGCACGCAGGTGGCTGAGAGAGTGCAATCCGACAAACGCCGAAGCGGAGGCTTCACCCGAACTCGAACACCTCGGGTGCTAGCAGCCGAACCTACTTCGCACAGGTAGCCCCGTTACCCCTGCGCGCATCTTCGCACTTGGGATCTTTTTACTAAACCCTTGGTTTTAGGGCAGCCGTGTTTTACCATTATTTACAGGTGCTCGCTTGGGTACTGGCCCGCTGACCCAATGGAGCTTGAAATGCCGAATATTGATATTGCTGCGCCAGCAAGTTCAGCGCCAACTGATCGGCTCGCACTTGGTGTTGGGTGGGTGCGGCCCGGTGTGGTCGGTATAGGCGGCACCCAAAACCCCTCGTCCAACTCGCCCGGGATGCTATGTGGATGCTTTGAGGTCAGCGAAGAGTAGAACTATCACCCGCCACTAGGTGGGGTTGTTAAAGCCTGTCGCTGGCCCCTGACCGCTGTTGGTTGTGGGCCAGTGCTTTTATGACAACTCTTTAGTATGTCTGAGGAGATTCGGCGGTGCGCCCGAAGAGATTCGAACTCCTAACCTTCTGATCCGTAGTCAGATGCTCTATCCGTTGAGCTACGGGCGCGTCGTAACCTCGGAAGTATAGCCTTTCCCGCGATCTTGGATTGCGGACCCAGTACCTGCTAGTA
>CAJBZP010000125.1 GCA_903960135.1 uncultured Actinomycetes bacterium
GTGAATTAGCCCCGCCCGGTGGAAGTCTCGAGTTTGCGTCCGCGCACATAAGTCTTCGTTAGAGCTTTCTCGCGGGCCAGCATTATGACGGCGAAAAGAAATGCATCACGCCGAGTGGTTGGGTCCTCGGACTGGTGCATTTGGGTCAGGGTTTGGTCGTACATATCCCACTTGCTCGGGTCCAGCACCACGAAGTCGGCTTCCTTTCCGATATCGAAGTTCCCAGTGCGGTCTTCTAGGGCGAGGGCGCGCGCTCCGGCAAGCGTGCCGGTGAAGAGTAGTTCCGCCGGATGCAATGACAGGGATTGGTCATCACTTGGGTAGGGATCGATACCGACCGGCTGCCGCTCAGAAATATGCACCTTAAAGCAGGAGTTGAGTACCTGTGGAATGAACCACTCATCGCCCGCCCCCCAGTCGCTGCCAATTGCGATATTGACGCCCGAGGCCACGGTGCGTTTCCAGGGCAGGGTTCCAGATCCCAAGAACAGTTGCGAGACCGGGCAGTGGGCGATCGAAGTGCCGGTCTCCGCCATTCTGGCGAGTTCGGCATCGGTGCAGTGCACCGCGTGCGCCATTACGCTACGCGGGCCAAGCAAGGTTTTGCCACCGACCTTTGACCCCGGGAGGAACTTTCCGTCATAGGTATCGAGATAGCTATCAACCTGGTAGACGGCTTTGGTGCTGTCAATCTCACCGGTACCGGGCCGTGCGTTCTCGTTTAGATGGGAGGTGAAGTAGACGCCCTTCGCACGGTATTCGGCATATAGATCACCAAGTGCCGCGAGAGTCGTCGGAGTGACCGACAGGCTAAAGCGCGGGACAATCGCGACGAACTGGAGTGCATGCCGCCGTTCCTCGTCATCAAGGGGGTGCCACTTCTCAATCTCTTCGCGGGTGAGTTTGATGGCATCTTCTTCACTTGTTATGAGCAGCTTGCCGGACTCCGGCCCCGTGGTCTGGATGCCACGACCAGCGACGATGCGCAGGCCACGATCCCGAGCCTCCTCGAAGAGAAAGTCTTGTGCGTGCGGGAAAGCAGATCCGAAAATTAGGCCATTTGTCGTGCCCGCGGTGATCATGCGGTCGACCCATTCGACGGCCGCCGCCTTCGCGTATCCGCGGTCCTGCAACTTCGATTCAGAGGGGAAGATGCAGTTGTTCAGCCACTCCAGTAACTGGCCGCCACCGTATGAGTCACCGCACCACACCTGCGGAAAATGCATATGGGTATCAACGAAGCCTGGCAGCAAGAACGCACCATGATGATCAACCGTGCTTGCGGTAGCAAACTCTGCGGGCAACTCCGCCCAAGAACCGCACCACGTGATGATGCCGCTGTCGTCAACGACTAGTGCGCCGTCCGGGTAATGAGCCAGGTTGGCAACCGCATCGGTAACCAGTGGCGACCCGGCGATGTGGAAGATGTAACCGCGGTGCACAGTCATCATTTGATTCCCCTTAAAACAATTAGTTTACGGAAACTCTTTAGCCGATCAGCAAATCACTGTGACATTAACGCGGGATCCCAAGTGGTGAGAAGGGCAAAAATTAGTACACACACGGCGTAGAGGCCGACCATCAAAGCCGCTCCGAGGGCGGTTCGCCTGTTTGCCGTTGACTCGGGTGGAACGAGCCACCAATGGAGTGCTCTGGAGGCCCAGGGGATCAGTAGGAATCCAGTCACGGCAACGCTCACGAGATTTCCGATGAAGACAGCGACAGCGGCCTCAAAGTGCAGATCGAAGGTCAACTTGTTCAGGGTGAAAATCTCGAGCATCACGATTGGATAGAGCACTAGGAGCACGATCGAACTTAGTTTCCAGGCGGGCGGTGGCTTGGCGCCGCGCTCAGACCCGGCGAACCAACTCTCGAAGGCGGAGTTGGCGGTGCGCACGTCATATCGCTCGATATAAGGAGCGGACTCTGAAACCAGAGCTTTTCGCTCAGGGCTGTCGGTCCAGGCGCGCAGATGCTCTGAAGTGTCGAAGGCGATGATGGCAACCCAGTCAGGATTAACTCCGGGTATTGGAGCCTGCACGCGTTGGCCGACATACCCGGGGAACTGCTGCTGCGCGGCACCGATCCGACCTTGCCACTCGGCGAACCATGAGTCTTGGCCGGCTTTGACGCGCGTGGTGACTACCGAGGTGATGCCGGCGGCATCGACGCCTAGCACCGGTAGCAGGATGTTGGTTATTGGTTCTACTGAGCACATCTGGGCAAGACCGACTTCGAAGGTCTCACGGTCAGGACTGGCTAGCCAGGACTTCGCGGCCGCCGTGCTGCTAAACCGCCGCGCCACGGTCTGCTGGGCACCGGACGGATCCGTGTGCGTTTCGGATCCCTCAGATAAAGGTGAGCCGGCCAATGCCAGCGATATCTCACCCTGTACCCGAGCGAAGGCTTCGTGGGTTCCCGGTTTGAGCTGGTAATGCGTTACCACCGAGGCGCCCTCAGGTGCCGGCGACGTTTGGGCCATGGCTGCAAAGTAGCAGGTGGACCGGGCCCCGACCAGCCGCTTTAACCAGATGGGATTAGATTCCGGGAACGGGTAGCCGTTTCGAGAGTGGAGCCGTGTTATGAGTGTTGGCCATGACTTATTGGGCGGGCCGCCGCCGACTTACCTCCCGATTGATACGGGGGCGTTAACTGCGCTCGCGGCGGGTGACTCGCCAGATGCGGCAGTGCGCGCATACCCAACCAGCTCACTGGCGTGGGCAGCCCTAAGTGACCAAGCGTGGGCAGCGGGTGCGGTCGTTGAGTCCTACGCCTTCGCCCGGGTGGGCTATCACCGCGGGCTTGATGCCCTTCGCCGTGCCGGGTGGAAGGGCCACGGTCCGGTGCCCTGGGATCATGAGCCCAATCAGGGTTTCCTGCGCTGCCTGCGGGCACTTGGGCGGGCCGCCGCCGCCATCAATGAGATTGATGAAGCGGAGCGCATCAGTGCTTTTCTCCTTGATTGCGACCCGAATATTCCGGCTGCGTAGCTAGTGGTCATAGTTGTCGGTGGTGGCATCAGCGGCGTAGCTTGCGCCGGTGAGCTAAATGCACGCGGCATTGCGGTGCAACTACATGATCGAGGGCACAAACTAGGTGGCCGGATGGCCTCTCGGGTCATCCGTGACTCCGAGACAAAATTCGACGGACATATTGTCGATATCGGTGCGTCTTATTTCACGGCCAGCGCCGAAAGTTTCAGTGCGGTCGTTGCAGACTGGCAGTCACGTGGTCTTGCGCGTGGTTGGACCGACTCATTTCACCTAGCGACTCCGCAAGGTGTTGCCGGGGTTCGAGGTGGTCCGATGCGGTTCGCAGCACCGGGTGGTTTGCGTTCACTAGTTGCGGATCTAGCCTCGAAGCTGCCGAGTACGCAGATAACCAGCAATCACAGTGTGGAGGCGGTGTCCTTCGCGGGTGACCACCTAACGGTCGACGAGGTGCCGGCAA
>CAJBZP010000126.1 GCA_903960135.1 uncultured Actinomycetes bacterium
ACCAAAACGTGCGCACTCAGGCAAGACACCTGACTAGGTGGTGGCAGGTGAAGGATTCGAACCTTCGAAGGTGTTAACCGACGGGTTTACAGCCCGCTCCCATTGGCCGCTCGGGCAACCTGCCTTGCCGCACCCGAAGGCGAGACTCGGCACACCCTACAGGCACCCGCCACGACCCCGGTCAGGTGTCTGGCACCGCTCTCGGGGAAGATGGCACCCGGTTAAGAAGTGGGCAGGACAGGTCCGGGAAGGATGCAAGATGGCCGACAGCAGCTTTGACATTGTTTCGAAAGTCGATCACCAAGAAGCCGACAACGCCTTGAACCAAGCCGCCAAGGAGTTGGCGCAGCGGTTCGACTTCAAGAACACGGGCACCACCATTGAATGGAAGGGTGAGCTTGGGGTGGAGATAACCTCCGGCACCGAGGAGCGGGCCAAAGCGGCCCTAGACGTCTTCCAAGAAAAGATCATCAAGCGCGGACTGAGCCTTAAGTGCTTCGAAGCCAAGGACCCACGATCATCCGGCAAGGAATACAAAATCGACGGCATCTTCAAAGCCGGTATCAGCCAGGAGCAGGCCAAGAAGTTGGGCAAGCTCATTCGCGATGAGGGCCCCAAAGGCGTCAAGTCGCAGGTAATGGGCGAAGAACTCCGCGTCTCTAGTAAGAGTCGCGACGATCTGCAGGCGGTGCAGGCACTCGTCAAAGAAGCCGATCTAGATTTCGCCGTGCAGTTCGTCAACTATCGCTGATCGCAGTGCCGTCTCCCGGGCCCTGCTGCCAGGACTCCAGTTCGCCAATCCCCTGCACTAGACCGGCCGCGCTCCTAGACGCGTAGTCAAAATCCGGCCGCCAGGCCAACGCATCGAATGGGCAAAGATCAACGCAGATACCGCAATACATACATAGACCGAAATCGATCGTGAAAGCGTCAAGAAAACTAACTGTTCGCGGCCGACGCGCACCCGGATCCGTCACTTCTACATCATGACTTTCGAGTTCGATGCACCACGACGGGCACTCGCGAACACAAATCATGCACGAGGTGCAGGCTGATGCCGTGAGGGCAATAACCCCATGAGCCTGACCCGGTACCTGACCATCAGTCTTCATGCCTGAAGCCAGTCGTCGACGACCCCAATTGGCTGCTGCTTGCGATGGGATGGCTGCCCCGGCCATGGCTTCAACATTCGAGCAGCAAGCACACTTGATTTCAGCAGTGGTGGGCGCCCGATCATCGACCGCCTGAGCAGTGGCCTGTTGTCGCTAAGCCCGATGAAGTTGATCCCGAACATCTCAGCTGTTTCTCGTTCATGCCAAACCGACCCCGGATAGACACGGGAAATACTTGCGACCGACTTCTGATCAGTATCAACTTTGGTCACCAGTAATTGTGAATGCTTACGCCCCGGATCCAACACTCGAGCGATGACTTCGATTGCGCCATCGCGCTCGTAGGCCGTCAAGAAGTCAAAGAATGAGTAGCCCTGCGCTTGCAGCGCACTGAATTCATCGGCCCAATTCACCGGGTCAATACCGCGCATCACGTGACGACGATTTCGTCGCGGACTTTCAACAGTCCGGCAATGAGCGCCTCCGGCCGCGGCGGACAGCCGGGTACATAAACGCGCACCGGAATCAGTTGGTCAATCCCTTTGGTAACGGTCGGGGCATCCCAGTACGGGCCGCCGGTATTGGCGCAGGCGCCAAACGAAACGGCGGCTTTCGGCTCCGATAACTGCGACCAGGCGCGCAGCACCGCGGGGGCTAGTGCATCGGTGATGGTGCCCGAGATGAGCAAGATCGTGGTGACCGCACCTTGGCTGGTGCCTTCGGCCACCGTGGCCAACTCCCCGATCCCAAGCGACTGCTCGATCTCTACCAAAAGTCCCGCAGCAATAGCCGAGCCCACCTCCAGGGCGCAGCAGGCAAGCCCCAGGTCGAGGATCTGCACGCACAGGGTCGGGTCGGCGGCTACCCGGTAGGCCCGGGCACCGGATACGAGAGCGGTCACAGGCATGAGGGTATTGCCGGAGGCCATGGGCCGGCGAAATACCTCCTTTTCGATTCGCTACCCAAGGCAGCGGCGGGCCCAGCGGCCCGGCACAATAGAGGCACCATTCGGGCCGCTCGACGCAGGAGAAGCCAACGTGAGCAAGCAGGTCGTCCAACTCAGTAGGGTCGTAATCCGATTCGCCGGTGACTCCGGCGATGGCATGCAGTTAACCGGGGATCGATTCACCTCCGAGACCGCGGGCATGGGAAATGACCTTTCGACCCTGCCGGACTTCCCCGCTGAGATTCGGGCGCCGGCCGGTACCTTGCCTGGGGTCTCGGCTTTCCAGTTGCACTTTGCCGACCACGACATCATGACTCCTGGTGACTCCCCCAATGTGCTCGTGGCCATGAATCCCGCCGCGCTTAAAGCCAATCTCGGTGACGTGCCACGCGGTGCCGACATCATCGTCAATACCGATGAATTCACCAAGCGCAACTTGGTTAAGGTCGGCTACGAAGCCAACCCGATCGAGGATGGCTCACTCGACGCGTTCAAGGTGCACCCGATTGCCTTAACCTCAATGACCGTCGAGGCCCTGAAGGAATTCGATATCTCGAAGAAGGACGCCGAGCGAGCGAAAAACATGTTCGCTCTGGGGCTACTGTGCTGGCTGTACCACCGGCCCACCGAGGGTACCGTCGACTTTCTCACCGCCAAGTTTGGCAAGAACCCTGAGATCATGAAAGCCAATCTCCGGGCCTTCGAAGCCGGCTGGTCCTACGGTGAAACCACCGAAGAATTCTCGATCCAGTACGAGATCAGCCCAGCCCCGATGAAGTCGGGCACCTACCGAAATATGTCCGGGAACTTGGCGCTGTCATATGGCTTGATTGCGGCAGCCAAATTATCCGGGCTCACCTTGTTCCTCGGGTCCTACCCGATCACGCCGGCTTCTGACATCTTGCATGAGCTAAGTCGCCACAAGCGATTTGGGGTGATGACATTTCAAGCCGAGGATGAAATTGCCGGAGTCGGCGCGGCAATCGGCGCCGCCTACGGTGGTGCCCTTGGTGTCACGACGACATCCGGGCCTGGTGTGGCCTTAAAGTCCGAGGCGATCGGGCTCGCGGTTTCACTTGAGCTGCCGCTGCTCGTAGTTGATGTGCAACGCGGCGGTCCCTCCACCGGCCTGCCAACCAAGACAGAGCAAGCCGATCTGCTGCAGGCCATGTTTGGCCGCAACGGTGAAGCCCCGGTGCCGATAGTGGCACCTCAATCGCCATCAGATTGCTTCTTCGCGGCGATTGAGGCCGCGCGCATTGCCATCACCTACCGCACACCGGTGTTCTTGCTATCCGACGGCTACCTGGCAAATGGGTCCGAGCCTTGGTGCGTACCGGACGTTTCTTCGCTCGCGTTGATCGAGCCGAACTTCGCAACCGAGCTAAACCATGAAGCTGCTGACGGCACCATGGAGTTCTGGCCATACCTGCGCGACCCAGAGACCCTCGCCCGCCCCTGGGCGGTGCCCGGCACCGCAGGTCTTGAGCATCGCATCGGCGGTATTGAAAAAGCCGATGGCGCAGGCACCATCTCTTACGACCCGGAAAACCACGACAAGATGGTCCGGCTGCGCCAGGCCAAGGTTGATGCCGTCGCTCGCACGATTCCCGACCTAGTTGTCGATGATCCAGATGATGATGCGCGCGTCCTGATCTTGGGCTGGGGCTCCACCTACGGGCCGATCGGTGCCGCCTGCCGCTTGGTGCGTGCCGAGGGCAAGTCTGTGGCCCAGATTCACCTGCGCCACCTCAACCCCTTCCCGGCAAATCTTGAGACCATTTTGAAAAGTTATGACCGAGTGATCCTGCCGGAGATGAACCTCGGTCAGCTTTCGATGCTGCTTCGCGCCAAGTACCTCGTCGATATCATCGGGTACAACCAAGTTAGAGGTATGCCATTTAAGTCTGATGAGCTTGCAGCAGTGATCACTGACGTTCTACAGAGCCTGTGAGGTAGACATGACAACCGATGCATTCCCAGCCCTATCGCTAGTCCCAAAGGCCGATGCACTTCAATCGGCAAAGGATTTCAAATCAGACCAAGAGGTGCGCTGGTGCCCCGGATGCGGTGACTACGCAATCTTGTCCACCGTGCAGAGTTTCCTGCCTGACCTTGGGCTCAAGCGTGAGAATATCGTTTTTGTCTCGGGGATCGGATGCTCATCACGGTTCCCTTACTACCTGGACACCTTCGGGCTGCACTCGATCCACGGACGTGCACCGGCCATCGCCACCGGATTGGCAACTTCCAGGCCCGACCTTTCAGTGTGGGTGATTACCGGCGACGGCGACGCCCTGAGCATCGGCGGAAACCACCTCATCCATGCCCTGCGCCGCAATGTGAACCTAAAGATCTTGCTGTTCAATAATCGAATCTACGGTTTGACCAAGGGCCAGTACTCCCCCACCTCTGAGCGCGGCAAGATCACCAAATCATCCCCGCAAGGTTCCCTTGACTACTCATTTAACCCGGTCTCCTTGGCCCTTGGGGCGGAGGCAACCTTCGTTGCCCGCACCATAGATTCGGACCGCAAACACCTAACCGAAGTACTGACCGCTGCGGCCGCCCATGAGGGCACTGCACTAGTTGAGATTTACCAGAACTGCAATATTTTCAACGACAATGCATGGGAACCACTTAAAGACGCAGATACTCGCGATGACTTGATGATGCGCCTGGTTCATGGCGAACCAATTCGCTTTGGCAAAGAGCAAGAAAAAGGCGTGGTCCGCAAATCCGATGGGCACCTCGAGGTGGTTGAAGTTGCCAAAGTCGGGCTCGACAACATCATCAGCCATGATGCACACGCCAAGGACCCGGGCCTGGCATTCGCGCTTTCCCGCCTGTCGAACCCGCGCACGTTGGCCAACACCCCGATCGGGGTCTTCCGCGACATCACCCGCCCGTCATATGACCGGCTGATGCGCGACCAGATCGCCGAAGTCACCGAGGCACAAGGTGCTGGCGACCTGCAGACCTTGCTCTACGGTAACGACACTTGGGCCGTCTCCTGACCAGTGCAGACGAACATCAAAGGTCCACCCACGGGCTCCTGTTTGGCGTTGCGGCATATGGTCTTTGGGGCATGTTTCCCCTCTACTTCGCATTACTTGACTCGGTTTCGCCGTTCGAGATCGTCGCTCATCGGGTTATCTGGTCACTCGTGCTGCTGTGCATCATCATCACTATCACTCGCGGTTGGGCAAAACTCAGGACCGCTTTGCGCGACCGAAAGTCCATTGGCCTACTGGCGGTTGCCTCGGTAGCGCTGAGCATCAACTGGTTGGTGTACGTCTATTCGGTTTCTATTAATGAAGTGGTTCAAGCTTCGCTCGGCTACTTCATTAACCCATTGGTGTCTGTTGCCTTAGGCGTGATCTTGCTTGGTGAGCGGCTGCGTAAAGTTCAATGGCTGGCAGTCGGGCTTGCGGTATTGGCAGTACTGGTATTGACCTTTTCATATGGCGCCGTGCCATGGATCAGCCTGATTCTTGCGTTCTCGTTCGGGTTTTATGGGCTGCTTAAGAAGTACGTCGGATTTGGTGCCGTTGAGAGTTTGACCATCGAAACCGCGGTACTCAGCCCGGTGGCAATCATCTTGCTGATTACGCTGGAAAGCTCACTTGTCGCAGCCTTCGTCCAAGATGGTCTTGGCATCAGCTTGCTCTTGATCCTACTTGGGCCGGTAACCGCCATCCCGCTGCTCGCATTCGGTGCCGCGGCGACCCGCCTGCCGCTTTCGATGATGGGACTACTGCAATACATAACGCCGATAGTCATCTTCACGTTCGGCGTCACGGTCTTTCATGACTCCATGTCGACATCGCGTTGGATCGGATTCTTCATGGTCTGGATCGCGTTGCTCTTGTTCTCGATCGATGCGATGCGAAGTGCCAAATCCGCCGGGAATGACCGGCGCAGTGCACTTGCTAGGTCACTTGAGGTAACTGAACCGGACTGACGAGGTGCTCATCCGGTTCGAGTCACGACGTAATCACAAAGGGTCTCCAACGCGGCCTTGGGGGCACCCGCTGGCAGTGTGGCCAAGACGGCGCGGGCTTCGTCGGCCCAGCTACTGGCTTCGGTCCGGGCTTCACCTAGTGCGCGGTGGGCCCGCAACAAGGCCAGTGCCTCAGCGTGCTCGGCGTCGTCGGGCAGGGGCCGACGAAGCA